>JBGSTQ010000374.1:0-10155 GCA_041736375.1 Thiobacillaceae bacterium | reverse complement strand
CGATAGAGTTGAGGTCGTTGCGCGCAGAAGGCCCAGGCCGCCAGCGCCCAGCGGCTGCGCGGCGCGACGAGCTTGCGGGCGAATTCCTGGCGGCGATGTTCGCGCAGGAGTTTCGGCAGCGGGATGGACATGGGGCAGACTTCCTCGCAACGCCCGCACAGGGTCGATGCATTGGCGAGCGGCCCGCCCACCTCCAGCCCGACCATCAGGGGCGTCAGCACCGCACCCATCGGTCCCGGATAGACCCAGCCGTAGGCGTGGCCACCGACCGCGCTGTAGACGGGACAGTGGTTGAGGCAGGCGCCGCAGCGGATGCAGCGCAGCATCTCGTGATAGGCGCCGCCGAGCATGCGGCTGCGACCGTTGTCGACCAAAACCACGTGGAAGGCTTCGGGGCCGTCGGCATCCTCGCTCCGGCGCGGGCCGGTGAAAAGCGTCGTGTAGGAGGTGATCTCCTGGCCGGTGGCGCTGCGCGCCAGCAGCCGCAGCAGCACCGAAGTGTCCTCCAGGTTCGGCACCACCTTCTCGATGCTGGCGAGCACGATGTGCACGCGCGGCAGGGTGGCGGAAAGATCGCCGTTGCCCTCGTTGGTGACGATCACGGTGGAGCCGGTCTCGGCGATGAGGAAATTGGCGCCGGTGATGCCGACATCGGCGGAAAGGAATGTGTCGCGCAGAATCTGCCGCGCTTCGTCGACGATCTGCGGCACGGTTTCGAGCGGCCGTGTCAGGCCCGGCTGGTGGTGCAGGTCTTCGAACAGCTTGGCGATCTGGGCGCGGGTCTTGTGCACCGCCGGCGCGATGATGTGGCTGGGCGGCTCGTGCGCGATCTGGATGATGTACTCGCCGAGATCGGTCTCGACCACGTCGAAGCCGGCGGCCTCGAGCGCCTCGTTGACGGCGATCTCCTCGCCGACCATGGACTTGCCCTTGGCGACCCTTTTCGCCCCGGCACGCCTGCAAATGTCGAGCACGGCTGCGCAGGCCTCTTCGGGTGTTTCGGCCCAGTGCACCTCGCCGCCGGCAGCCCGGACCTGCTGCTCGAAACGCAGCAGGTAGTGGTCGAGATTGGCCAGGGTGTGGTCCTTGATCGCACGCCCGGCCTCGCGCAGCGCAGCAAACTCCGGCAGGTCGGCGATGGCGGCGCGGCGCTTGTCGACGAAGCCTACGCCGGCCTTGGCCAGTGCCTGCTGCAGGGTGGTGTCGTGCAGGGCTTGGCGGGCGTTGTCGGCGAAGGCGCGGGAAGTAGGCTTCATCGCTGGTCGCCCTCGCCGATGCCGGGACTATCCATCATTCCGGCCAGCAACTCGGCCAGGTGATAGACCCGCACCGTGCTCTCCATGCGCTCGAGCCGGCCGGCGATGTTCATCAGGCAGCCGAGGTCGCCGCAGACCAGCACATCGGCGCCGCTGGCGATCACCGCTGCGGCCTTGTCCGTCACCATGCGCGCCGAGATGTCCGGGTACTTCACGCAGAAGGTTCCGCCGAAGCCGCAGCAGTTTTCTGCCTCCTTCAATTCGACCCGTTCGACCTCCGCGAGCTTGTCGAGCAGCGCGCGTGGCGCCGCGACGATGCCCAGTTCGCGACGGGCCGAGCAGGAATCATGGATGGCGACCTTGCCGCTGAAATGTGTGTCGAAGACCTGCTCGCTGCCAAATTCAGCGAGGAAAGTGGACAGTTCGCGCGTGCGTGCCGCGAGGCTCTGGGCCCGGACCAGCGTTTCCGGCTCGTCGCGAAACAGTTCGGGATAGTGCTTGACCAGCATGCCGGCGCAGGAGCCGGAGGGAACAACGACATGATCGAAGTGATCGAACGCCGCGATCACCTGGCGCGCGATCGTGCGGGCGGACTCGAAGTCGCCGTTGTTGTAGGCAGGCTGACCGCAGCAAGTCTGCTCCGGCGGCACCACCACTTCGGCGCCCATGCGCTCCAGCAGGCGCACCGCAGCGAATCCGACGCTGGGCCGAAACAGGTCGACGAGACAGGTGACGAACAAGGCGACGCGCATGAGCAATCCGAAAAGTACTTGCGTTTATGTTAGCGCTTGGCGGGCGAGGCTCCATATTTATTCGGCAAGCCACGCTGGATCAGTATAGGCAAGCTGACTCGGATGCGATTCGTGACGCCGGGATGAATCGCGCACGCCGCCCGCGATCGGGGGCTTATCGTTGTCCTGCGGATATGCAAATTATGCAGAAGTGATCTGACGGCGGTGCATTGGAATCGGTCCCTCAATCGCTGCCACCTGGCGGGAAAAGCCATCACCCGGATCTGGCTGCCAGAGCCTTGTCCAGGATTAGAATTTCCCTAATTTAATTATTTGATAGCTTGTATTAATTGTTCTAATGTGTAGTTGCTTTACCCAACATAACAACCAGGAGACAGTCATGAGCAACAAAGATAGCAAGCCCTCAACCGACACCAAAGCCAAACTGAGCCGGCGCAAGTTTCTCGGCGCAGCCGCCGCCACGACCGGCGCCGCGACGCTCGGTTTCCCCTCCATCGTCAAGGCGCAGACGCCGATCAGCCTGCGCTTCCAGAGCACCTGGCCGGCCAAGGACATCTTCCACGAATATGCGTCGGACTTCGCCAGCAAGGTCAACGCCATGTCCGGCAAGGAACTCAGGATCGAGGTCTTGCCGGCGGGCGCGGTGGTCAAGGCCTTCGACCTGCTCGACGCGGTGAGCAAAGGCACGCTGGACGGCGGCCATGGCGTGGTGGCCTACTGGTACGGCAAGAACTCGGCGGTGGCGCTATGGGGTTCCGGCCCGGCTTTCGGCATGGACCCCAACATGGTGCTGGCCTGGCACTACTACGGCGGCGGCAAGGAACTGCTGGATGAAATCTACAAGGGCATGAACATGGACGTCGTGTCGATGCTCTACGGCCCGATGCCGACCCAGCCTTTCGGCTGGTTCAAGAAGCCCGTGACCAGTGCCGATCAGGTAAAAGGCCTCAAGTTCCGTACCGTGGGCCTGGCGGTCGACATGTACAAGGATCTCGGTGCCGCGGTGAACCCGCTGCCCGGTGGCGAGATCGTGCCGGCCATGGACCGCGGCCTGCTCGATGCGGCGGAATTCAACAACGCCTCCTCCGACAACCTGCTCGGCTTCCCGGATGTGTCCAAGGTCTGCATGCTGCAAAGCTTCCACCAGTGCAGCGAGCAGTTCGAGATCCTGTTCAACAAGAAGAAATACGATGCGCTGAATGCCGAGCACAAATCCATCATCAAGCATGCCATCGAGGCATCGTCGGCCGACATGTCCTGGAAAGCCATCGACCGCTATTCCAAGGATTACATCGACATGAGCACCAAGAAGGGCGTCAAGTTCTACAAGACCCCGGATGCAATCCTGCGCAAGCAGCTCGAGGCGTGGGACAAGATCATGGCCGCCAAGAGCGCGGAAAACCCGACGTTCAAGCGGGTGATCGATTCGATGCGCGCCTTCGCCGGGCGTGCCGCACGCTGGCAGAACGATACCAACGTCGACTACAAGATGGCCTACAACCACTTCTTCGCCAAGAAGAAGGGCTGACCGGCATCGCCCCGCATGGCCGCCCGGCTCTGAACGGGCGGCCATTTTCTGCAGTCCATTCCAAAAACTCATGTCATGCAGAAACTGCTGCTCTTCGTCGACAAGCTAAGCACCTTCGCCGGCCGGTTTTTTTCCTGGGCCATCATCGGCCTGACTTTTCTGATTTCCTGGGAAGTGTTTTCCCGCTACATCCTGAACACGCCACACCCATGGGTGCTGGACGTGCAGATCATGCTCTACGGCATCCTCTTCATGATGGCCGGGGCCTACACGCTGGCTCACGGCGGACATGTGCGCGGTGACGTGTTGTATGGTTTTTTCGCCCCGCGCACCCAGGCCACCATCGATCTGGTGCTGTATGTCATATTTTTTCTGCCGGGGATTTTTGCGCTCACCTACGCCGGCTGGTTCTACGCCAACGAATCCCTGGCCATCCATGAACAGACCTTCAGCCCTGACCCGCTGCCGCTGTATCCATTCAAGTTCATGATCCCGGTCGCCGGCTTCTTCCTGCTGCTGCAGGGGATCGTCGAGATCCTGCGCTGCATCCTCTGCCTGCGCGACGGCGCCTGGCCCTCCCGCGTCGAGGACGTCGAAGAAGTGGACGTCGACAAGCTCAAGGAGATGGTGAAGGTTAAAGACGAAGACATCGCCAAACTGGATCAATACGTGGTGAAGCAGGAGGCCGGATCGTGAAGAAGGAACTGCGCTTCGGCTTCACCCTGATGGCGATCATCCTGGTCGCCATCGCCGTGTTCATGCCCTGGGGAAACCTCACCAACGGCCATCTCGGGCTGCTCATGCTGAGCCTGGTGGTGGTGACCATCATGCTCGGTTTCCCAACTGCGTTTACCCTGATGGGCATGGGCATGATCTTCGCCTGGCTCGCGTATCGCAGCAGCAGCCCTGACCTCGCCCTGACCCAGACCCTGGACCTGATGGTGCAGCGCGCCTACGGGGTGATGACCAACGACGTGCTGATCTCGATTCCGCTGTTCGTCTTCATGGGCTATCTGGTCGAGCGCGCCAACCTGATCGAGAAGCTGTTCAAGTCGCTGCACCTTGCCCTGGCGCGCATTCCGGGCTCGCTCGCCGTCGCCACCCTGGTGACCTGCGCCATCTTCGCCACCGCCACCGGCATCGTCGGCGCAGTGGTCACCCTCATGGGGCTGCTGGCCCTGCCGGCCATGCTGCGCGCGGGCTACAACGTCAAGCTGTCGGCCGGCGTCATCACCGCCGGCGGCTGCCTCGGCATCCTCATTCCGCCTTCGGTTCTGCTCATCGTCTATGGCGCGACCGCTGGCGTGTCGGTGGTGAAACTCTATGCCGGCGCATTTTTCCCCGGGATCATGCTGGCCCTGCTGTATGTCGGCTACGTCATGCTGCTGGCCAAGCTGAGGCCGGAAATGGCGCCCCCCCTGCCCAAGTCCGAACGCACGGTCGATCTGCCCGCCGACAATGCGCGCCTGGCCGAACGCTACGGCAAGCGCGCCATACCCTCGCTGCTGCGTGCGGCATTCGCCAGGAGCGACAGCGACGTACCGAGGAAGCGCGTGATCCGCGAACTCTTGACCGCGCTTTTGCCGGCCATCGTGTTCATCATCGTCATGGGTCTGACCTGGCAGGCGCTCACCAAGCCGACCGAGGAAAGCGACACCTCGCTTCTGCAGGAAATGGGCATGGTGAGCGAGGAATCGAAGGAAGCGCCGATGCTGGACGAACCGCAGGCCGAGGGCGTTCAGGAGCCCCCTGCCGAGGCGGCGGAGGAACCGGTTGCCGAAGGTGTCCAGGAACCGCCTGCCGAGGAAATGCCGCAACCCCTGGCGGGAGCTGTCGAGGAACGGCCCGCAGAAAACTTGCAGGAGCTCGGTGCCGCCGAACCGGATGTCGCCGAGGCCGAGCCGGAAGTCGCTGCACCGGAGCAGGCCGCCGAGGCGGGACAAGTCGCGCGCCAGCCCGCACCGGCCGCGTTCTGGAAGGTGCTCGCCGCAGGCCTTGCGGTCCTGCTCGTGGTCTATGCGCTGTTCACCTTCGCGCGGCTCGAAATCTTCAAGATGCTGCTAACCTCGTTCTTCCCGCTGGCGATCATGATCCTCGCCGTGCTCGGCACCATCGTGTTCGGCCTCGCCACGCCGACGGAAGCGGCGGCGATCGGCTCCTTCGGCGGCTTCGTGCTCGCCGCGCTTTACCTCTCGTTGAACAAGCCCCGCGAAAAGCGGCGCAGCCTGCGCGCCACCTGGATTCCGCTGTGGATGCTGTTCGGCGTCTCGGTGGTATGGTTCATCCTGTTCAAGGCCGGCGTGCTGCCCACGGCGCCGCCGGACTGGGTGGGCTGGCTGTCGATGGCCGCCATGGGCGTGTGGTGCCTGCTGGCGGTGCCGCAGGTGAGCATGCTGCCGACGGTGAGGGAATCGGTCTTTCTAACCGCCAAGACCTCGGCCATGGTGTGCTGGCTGTTCGTCGGTTCGTCGATTTTCTCCGCCGCCTTCGCGCTTCTCGGCGGACAGGCATTGATCGAACAATGGGTGCTGTCGCTCGACATGTCACCGATGGAGTTCATGCTGCTGTCCCAGGCCATCATCTTCATCCTCGGCTGGCCTCTGGAGTGGACCGAGATCATCGTCATCTTCATGCCGATCTTCATTCCGCTCTTGGCACACTTCAATATCGATCCGCTGTTCTTCGGCCTGATGGTGGCGCTCAACCTGCAGACGGCGTTCCTGTCGCCACCGGTAGCGATGGCTGCGTTCTATCTCAAGGGTGTGGCACCGCCCCACGTGACCCTGAACCAGATTTTCGCCGGCATGCTGCCTTTCATGGCGATCCAGGTGATCGCCATGGGCATGCTCTATGCGTGGCCGCAGATCGGCTTGTGGCTGCCCAGCGTGCTCTACAAATAGCCTTTAGCAATGACTGAAGCAAAGTTAACGGGGGAACAAAGATGAACCTTGCATTCATCGGCATGGGCATCATGGGCAAGCCCATGGCCATCAATCTGAAGAAGGCCGGCCACACCGTGTACGTGCACGGCCGCCGTCCGGAATCCATGACCCCGCCTCTAGAAGCTGGCTGCGCCGGATGCGCGTCGATCGCGGAAGCGGCAGCGCAGGCCGACATCATCATCGTCATGGTGTCCGACACACCCGACGTCGAGCAGGTTCTGTTCGACGACAATGGCGTAATCCATGGCGCGAGGCCCGGCTCGGTGGTGGTCGACATGAGCACCATCTCGCCCACTGCCACGCGCCACATGGCCAAGCGGCTGCGCGACCGCGGCATCGAAATGCTCGATGCACCAGTGTCCGGCGGCGAGATCGGCGCGATCAACGCCACGCTCTCGATCATGGTGGGCGGCAAGCCGGAAGTCTTCGATCGCGTGAAGCCAGTCTTCGAGGCCATGGGCAAGAACATCGTACTGGTCGGCGGCAACGGCGCCGGCCAGGTGGCCAAGGCCTGCAACCAGATCGTGGTGGCGGTCACCATCGAGGCCGTCGCCGAAGCGCTCACCTTCGCGCGCAAAAACGACGTCGACCCGGCCAAAGTTCGCGATGCGCTGATGGGCGGCTTTGCCGGAAGTCGCATCCTCGAAGTGCACGGCAAGCGCATGCTCGACAACGACTACACGCCCGGCTTCAAGACGAAGCTGCACCAGAAGGACATCAACATCGTGATGCAGACCGCAAAGGAACTTGGGCTGGCACTGCCGGGGGCGGCGCTGGTGATGCAGCATCTCAACGCGCTGATGGGCACCGGCAATGGCGAACTGGATTCGGCGGCGGTGATGAAAATCATCGAGCGCGAGTCCGGCATGGAGCGGTAGGGATTTCTTCCACCACGATGGGTACGAAGGGCCACGAAGTAAAGCAAGCCAGGCCAACTTTTTCGTGGCCTTTCGTGTTCTTCGTGGATAAAAAAGGTTTTCATAGATGAAGCACACCATCGTTTTTCTCGACCGACAGAGCCTGATCGCCGACATGCGGACGCCATCGTTCGCGCATAACTGGATCGATCACGACCAGACCGGTCCGCAAGAGGTGGTCCCGCGCATCCAGGACGCTAGCATCGTCATCACCAACAAGGTCAAGCTTTCCGCCGCCATCTTGGCGCAGGCGCCCGGCGTGAAAATGATCGCGGTGGCCGCCACCGGCACCGACATCGTCGACCTCGCGTATTGCCGCGCGCAGGGCATCGTCGTCTCCAACATCCGAGGTTATGCGGTGCAGACCGTACCCGAACACGCCTTCATGATGATGCTGGCGCTGCGCCGCAATCTGCTCGGCTGGCGCGAGGACGTGCGCGCTGGACTGTGGCAGCAGGCCGATCAGTTCTGCCTGTTCACCCGGCCGGTAAACGATCTCTACGGCAGCACGCTGGGCCTTGTCGGATACGGTTCGCTCGGCCACGGCATGCAGACGCTCGCCGAAGCCTTCGGCATGAAGGTGCAGGTGGCCGAGCACAGGAGTGCGGCGACAGTGCGCGCCGGCTACACGCCCTTCGACGACGTGCTGCGCGAGGCCGACGTGATCTCGCTGCATACGCCGCTGACGCCGGAGACGCGGCACATGATCGGCGAGCGCGAGTTCGGACTGATGAAATCCACGGCCATACTCATCAACACTGCGCGCGGCAATCTGGTGGACGAGGCAGCGCTGGTCGAGGCGCTGAAGTCGGGGCGCATTGGCGGCGCCGGCTTCGACGTGCTGGCCATCGAGCCGCCCCGCGAAGGCAACCCGCTGCTCGATCTCGATCTGCCGAACTTCATCCTCACGCCACATGTCGCCTGGTCGAGCCGCCAGGCGATGCAGATCCTCGCCGACCAGCTGGTCGACAACATCGAGGCCTTCGTGACGGGTTCGCCGCGCAATGTCGTGACTTGAAGAGCCAGACGATGACCGCACGCATCAAGGCAGCCGGCCTCTCGATCGCCCAACCGCTTTATGAACTGGTGCGGGACGAAATCGCTCCGGGCACCGGCATCGGCAGTGACCGGGCGTGGCAGGGTTTTGCCGCCATCGTGCGCGAACTGGCCCCGCGCAATCGTGCCCTGCTGGCTCGGCGCGACGAACTGCAAGCCCGCATCGATGCCTGGCATCTGCAACGCAAGGGCCAGCCTCATGATGCCGCCTCCTACCGGCGCTATCTGGCCGACATCGGCTACCTGCTGCCGGAGGGCGAGGCCTTCAGCATCGCCACCGAAAATGTCGACGATGAAATTGCCCGGATCGCCGGCCCGCAACTGGTGGTACCGGTGAACAACGCGCGCTATGCCCTGAACGCCGCCAATGCGCGCTGGGGCAGCCTGTTCGATGCTCTCTACGGCACCGATGTCATCTCCGACGAGGACGGCGCCGGAAGACAGGGCGCTTTCAATCCGCGACGCGGCGCCCGCGTCATCGCCTATGCCAAGGCCTTTCTCGACGAAGCCGTGCCGCTCATGGAAGGCAGCTACATCGATGCCGTCGCCTATGCCGTCCGGGAGGGCCGGCTCGTCGTGACCTTGTCCAGCGGGGCCCGCGTCGGCCTGCGCGACCCGGCCCAGTTCAGGGGCTACCAGGAAAAAGCCGGCGGCATTCGCTCACTGCTTCTGGTGCACCATGGCCTGCACATCGAGATTCATTTCAGCACCGACCACCCCATCCACGAGCTGCACCCCACCGGCATCCGCGACATCTATCTGGAGGCCGCACTGACCACCATCATGGACTGCGAGGATTCGGTGGCCGCGGTGGATGCCGAGGACAAAGTCCATGTCTATCGCAACTGGCTGGGCCTGATGAAGGGTGAGCTGACCAGTAGTTTCGAGAAGGGCGGCAACAATCTGACCCGCAACCTCAACCCGGACCGCCGCTATCTTTCTCCCGACGGCCGCTTTTTCGAGATTCCCGGACGCAGTCTGATGCTGGTGCGCAACGTCGGCCACCTGATGACCACCGACGCGGTACTGGACGAGGCGGGCAACGAGGTGTTCGAGGGCCTGCTCGACGGCTTCATCACCAGCTACTGTGCCCTGCACGATCTGAAGGGTGCCAGCCCCCTGCGCAACAGCCGCACGGGCAGCGTCTACATCGTCAAGCCCAAGCAGCACGGCCCGGACGAGGTGGCTTTCACGGTGGATCTGTTTGCACGCATCGAGGACGTCCTGGGCCTGCCGCGGAACACGCTGAAAATCGGCGTCATGGACGAGGAACGCCGCACCACGCTCAACCTCAAGCCATGCATCCGTGCGGCACGCGAGCGGCTGATCTTCATCAACACCGGTTTCCTCGACCGTACCGGCGATGAAATCCACACCTCGATGGAGGCGGGGCCGGTGCTGCGCAAGGGCGAAATGAAATCCGCCGCCTGGCTCCGTGCCTACGAAAACTGGAATGTGGATATCGGGCTGGCCTGCGGTCTGTCGGGCCGGGCGCAGATCGGCAAGGGCATGTGGACCATGCCCGACCTGATGGCCGACATGATGGCGAGCAAGCAGGCACACCCCGAAGCGGGTGCCAACTGCGCCTGGGTGCCTTCCCCCACCGCCGCCACCCTGCATGCGATTCACTATCACCGCGTCGACGTGTTCGCACGCCAGGCGGCGCTGCGGCAGCGCGAACGCGCCGCGCTCGACGACCTGCTG
>JBGSTQ010000063.1:0-2517 GCA_041736375.1 Thiobacillaceae bacterium | reverse complement strand
ACCTGCAGGTCGCCGACTTCGGGGCCGCTGCGCAGGTAATACTGCCGCACCAGACCGTTGAAGTTGATCGGCGCCGCCGTGCCGGAGTACGCCTGATAGTCGGTGACTTCGGGGATCTGCGCGACCACCGCGCCCATTTCGCTCAGTACCTGGGCTGTTTTCTCCAGCGGCGTGCCCACCGGCATGTCGACGATGACCTGGAATTCCGACTTGTTGTCGAACGGCAGCATTTTCAGGATGACCAGTTTGAATACCGGCAGCGCGACCGAGACCAGGATCGCAATCCCGATTCCCAGCCATAGCAAGCGGCGTGCGCCCTTGCCGTCGCTGCCACGCAGGAAGGGCGTCAGTCGTGCGCGGAACAGGGCGGTCAGCCTGTCGTCGCCAGCGTGCGCGTCGTGAGCCGCTTGCCGGATGAGTTTCAGCGCGAGCCAAGGGGTGACGATGAAGGCGATCGCCAGCGAGATCAGCATGCCGATCGAGGCATTGATCGGAATCGGACTCATGTACGGACCCATCAGGCCGGAAACGAATGCCATCGGCAGCAGGGCGGCGATCACGGTGAAGGTGGCGAGGATGGTCGGGCCGCCGACTTCATCGACCGCGCGCGGAATGATGGCTTCCAGCCCATCATGATCAAGGCTCATGCGGCGATGGATGTTCTCGACCACCACGATAGCATCGTCGACCAGGATGCCGATCGAGAAAATCAGCGCGAACAGCGATACCCGATTGAGCGTGAAGCCCCATGCCCACGAGGCGAAAAGCGTGGCCGCCAGCGTCAGCAGCACCGCCGCGCCGACGATCAGCGCCTCGCGCTTGCCGATCGCGAACAGCACCAGCAGCACGACCGACGCGGTGGCGAAAATCAGCTTCTGGATCAGCTTCTTGGCCTTGTCGTCGGCGGTGGCGCCGTAGTTGCGAGTGACGCTGGTTTCGATCCCTTCCGGCAGCACGCTGTTGTGCAACGCATTGACGCGGGTAATGACCTTCTCAGCCACGTCGACCGCGTTCTCGCCCGGCTTCTTGGAAATGGCCAGCGTCACCGCCGGGTAGACGCGGCCATTGTCGGCCTTGTGTTCGCCGCCGGCACCGGGACCATGCCAGACATATTGCGCCGGCTGATCGGGACCGGCGACGACGCGGGCCACATCGTTCATGAAAACCGGGCGACCCTGTGCGACCCCGACGACGAGTTGCCGGACATCTTCCGCCCCGGTCAGGAAGGTGCCGGTCTGCACCAGGATTTCCTGATTGTTCGATATCAGGGTGCCGGACGGCTGCGCGGCGTTGGACACCTGCAACGCATCACGAATGTCTTTTGCCGTCACGCCGAATGCCGCCATGCGATCGGGATCCATCATCACCCGCACTGCGCGGCCAGGGCCCCCGACCGTCTTGACTTCGCGAGTGCCGGCGATGCGCTTCAGTTCGATTTCAGCTGCATGCGCGGCCTGCTCCAGTTCGTAGGCGCCACGGGTTTCGTCGCGCGTCCACAGGGTGACGGTGACGATGGGCACGTCGTCGATGCCGAGCGGCTTGATGATGGGCTCGCCGACGCCGAGTTCGGGCGACACCCAGTCGCGATTGGCCTGAATGGCGTCGTACAACCGGACCAGGGCCTGAGTGCGGTCCTGGCCGACCAGGTATTGCACGGTCAGCACGGCCATGCCGGGCTTGGAGACGGAGTAGATGTGTTCGATGCCGGCAATCTGCGACAGCACCTGCTCGGCCGGGGTGGCGACCAGCGATTCCACATCCTTCGCCGACGCCCCCGGGAAGGGAATGAAGACGTTGGCCATGGTCACGTTGATCTGCGGTTCTTCCTCGCGCGGGGTGACCAGAATGGCAAACAGGCCCAGCAAGGCCGCGATCAACGCGATCAGCGGGGTAAGCTGGGAGGTAAGAAAGAAGCGGGCGATGCGTCCGGAGAATCCCATCGGTGGCTCCGGTCAGTTGGCGGACGCGTTGGCGGCGCCTTTGGCGTAGATCCCCGCCTTGACCGGGTCGAGCGCAATGACGTCGCCCGGGTTCAGGCCAGCCAGCACTTCCACCTGTCCTTGCGCATTGGGGGTACCGAGGCGGATCTGGCGCAGGCTGACCTTGTCCTGCCTGACCACATAGACCGCGGTGATCTCGGAGCGGCGAACCACGGCACTGGCCGGGATGGTGAGCCTGCGTGCGCTGCCGGTCGAGAAGTGGGCGCGGGCGAACATGCCGGGGATGACACCGTCAAGATTGGTCGGCAACTCGATGCGTACCTTGACGGTATGGGTTGCGGTGTCGGCCGAGGGCAGGACGGTGACGCCCGTGGCATCGATCCACTTGTCGAGCGATGGGATCTCGACCGCGACGCGGGTTGCCGCCTTCACCTCGGCCAGTTTGTATTGCGGGATATTCGCGATCACCCGCATGTCCTTGGGATCGAATCCGGTCATCAGCGGTTTGCCGGGTGCTACGGTTTCCCCGACTTCCACGTGGCGGGCTGCGACCACGCCGGAATAGGGGGCGGTGATC
>JBGSTQ010000360.1:0-3644 GCA_041736375.1 Thiobacillaceae bacterium | reverse complement strand
CCGGCCGCTGCCGGCGGAATCATCCGGGGTCAGGGCCTGGCGGGTATCGTCCGGCGGGGTCTCCTCCTCCATCTGCACCTCGACCGTCCGGATCGGCGTCGGCTTCGCCGGCGACGGCTGCGGGCGGGTGGCGGCATGACGGCGGGCCTGCCTGTCGGTCTTGACGCGCTGACGGGTCGTTTCGACCGGCTCGAGCATTACCTCGACCTCGATCTGCTGGTCGGGGATGGTGCGCATCACCAGCCAGGGAGCGATCAGCAGCGCAGCGATGACGTGCAGGACGAGCGAAACCGCCAGCGGCGCGCCATCGCGGCGCAGCCAGGAGAAGCGTTCAGGGCGCTGCATTGGCTCGGTCGGCGGAGGTCACGAAAGACAGCCGGGTAATCCCGGCGCGGCTGACCGCCGCCATGACTTCCGCGATACGGCCGTAGACCACCCGGTAATCCGCCTTGATCTGCACGCTGGCATCGGGATTGGCCTGAATCAGGGCGAGCAGGCGCTTTTCGAGGTCGTCGCCCGCGACCTCCTCCTGGTCGACATAGACCTGGCCGTCGGCGGCAATGATCAGCTCGATCTTCTTGACCGGCTCGAGCTTGGCGACCGGCGCGGTCTTGGGCAGGTTGACCGGCACCGCCTGCAGCAGGAACGGCGCCGTCACCATGAAAATGACCAGCAGCACCAGCATCACGTCGACCAGCGGCGTGACGTTGATTTCGCTCATCGGCGAGTAGTCGGACTGGGGCAACAGCGCCATGTTATTTCCCCTCGGGGCGATAGGGCGTCTTCATCACCAGGTGGAGGAAGTCGGTGGCGAACTGGTCGAGGCCGGCAACGGAGGTGCGCACCCGGCGCACGCCGTAGTTGTAAGCCAGCACTGCCGGAACCGCGGTGGCGATGCCGAAGGCCGTCGCCATCAGGGCCTCCCCCACCGGACCGGCGACGATGTCGAGGCTGGCCGAACTGGTCAGGCTGATGTCCTTGAGTGCATTCATGATGCCCCACACGGTGCCAAACAGGCCGACGAAGGGCGCAGTGCTGCCGATGCTGGCCAGCGCCATCAGGCCGTATTCCTTGCGATGCTGAAGCTGCTGCAGTTCGCTGCGCAGGGTGCGCTCGAGAATGTCCTTGCGGTCACCGAGGCTGTCGAGGCTCAAGCTGACCTCCTTGTTCTGCGCCAGTGCATCGAAGCCGGTCCGCGTCAGGCTCGCCAGATCACCCTTGTGCGCGCGCGCCACGATCTCGCCTTCGTGCAGGTCCTTGGCTGCCCAGAAGGCTTTCCTGAAGGTGGCGTCGAGCTTGCCACTGCGCAGGTTGCTCCAGAAGCGGGACACGATCAGCATCCAGGTCACGATTGAAAAGACGAGCAGAACAATCAGGGTAAGACTGACTGCGACGGAAGCGCTGGAGAAATAGGACATGAATAAAACCTCTGAATCGCCTGTTGAAATAAAAGGCGCACTCGATAAATTAAGTTTATTAATAGCAACTGATGCTGCGGACGGATTTTAACCCGTCTCGGCGCACTGACAAATCGCAGATCGGAAAGCGGGATGCAATTATGCGGGAAATTCTGGTTATGATTGCCTGAAAATCACCCTCGTCACGCCTGCATCCATTGCCCATGCGCCACACCGCCGTTCTGCTGATTTCCTGCCCCGACCAGAAGGGGCTGGTTGCCGCGATCGCCGATTTTCTGCTGCAGCACGATGCCAACATCCTGCACGCCGACCAGCACCAGGACGCCGAACTGAAGCTTTTTCTGATGCGGGTCGAATGGGACCTGGCCGGATTCAATCTTGACCTGTCGGAGTTTTCCGACGCCTTCGCGCCGATCGCCGCGCGCTTCGGCATGCAATGGCGGCTGGCCGAGTCGGCGAGAAAGCCGCGGCTGGCGGTATTCGTTTCGAAGTTCGACCACTGCCTCGCCGATCTGCTGTATCGCTACCAGAGCGGCGAACTGCATTGCGAGTTGCCGATCATCCTCAGCAACCACGAGGACACGCGCTGGCTGGCCGATGCCTACCACGTTCCCTACCAGCATCTGGCGGTGCAGAAGGACGCCAAGCACGAGGCCGAGCAGGTGCAGATGGCGATCCTGCGCGCCCAGCAAATCGACTTCATCGTCCTAGCGCGCTACATGCAGGTGCTGTCCCCCGAGTTCATCCGCCATTACCCCAACCGCATCATCAATATCCACCACTCGTTCCTGCCCGCCTTTCACGGTGCCAAGCCGTATCACCGGGCGTTCGAGCGCGGCGTGAAGCTGATCGGCGCCACCGCCCACTACGTCACCGAGGTGCTCGACGACGGCCCCATCATCGAACAGGACGTGGCGCGCATCTCGCACCGCGACAGCCTGGAAGACCTGATCAACAAGGGCGCCGACCTGGAAAAGGTGGTGCTGTCGCGCGCGGTCAAGTGGCATCTCGACAACCGCGTGCTGGTGTACGCCAACAAGACCGTCGTTTTCGACTGAGTCGCCGCCATGCTCAAGCTGACCGTTCCGAGTCCGGATCCCACCCTGAGCCAGGTGGTCGAAACCCGCCCGAAGCCGGTCGCGGAGTGTCTCAAGCGCCTACCCTATGCCAGCCCGACCGACGCCGCCCAGCAGCTGACGACGATGCTGGCGGCGATGAACCGCACGGAACTGGATGACGAGGCGCGCTACAAGTGCCTGAACCTCATCCATCCGGTGATCGCGCGCCTTGCCACCAGCCTCGAAGCCCAGCTGGCCGAATCCGGCATTCCGCCGGGAGGCAAATACCGGCAGACCGGCGCGCTGATGCGCGAACTCTGGGTCGAGCTCGGTTACGGCTACAAGCTGGTACTGCTGTCGCTCTCCGGCCGGCGTGGCGGGCTGCGCGCCGGCAAGCGCTTCGTCGATGTCACGTCCGGGCTGTTGCAGACCTTGCGCGACCTCCAAATCGCCTATTACCAGACCTATGCCTCCCTGCCCCCGGGCCTGTGGCGCGAGATCCATCACCTCCACCAGTTCGCCCGAAAAGCCGGGTTCGCCGACACGCCGGCCGGCGAAAGCGGCATTTCCCCCAGCCTGGCCTACCGTCAGGCCCTGCTGATGTCGCTGGCCGACCCCTACCACATGCAGCGTGAAGCATTGCTGCTGACCCGGCTGTATCTGAAAAAATTTACCTCGCTGTCCGACCTGGCCGCAGAGCGCGACGCCCGACAGGGCAGTCATTTCTTCATCCGCCCGAACGCCGACCGCGCAACCTACCCGCCACCCGCCAGCGATCCGCCCGAGGGTCTCTGGCTGCACACCGAAAAACTCTGCCAGCATCTGCACGAGGTCGCGATCAGGCTCAAGACCGGCGATACCCCGCGTGCCCTCGGCCTGCCCCAGGGCATGCAGGGTGAACTCGGCAAGACGCTGGTCATTCGCCTGCTGAAAAACTGGGGCAAGGGATCGCAGCGCAACTTCAATCGCCGTGAACCGGCCCCGTCGACGCTGCGCCTGGTGGCTGGCGTATGCGCCGTCCATCGTCTGCTGGCCGGCGAACGTGCCCCCCTCGCGGAACCGGACGAGGACACGCTGACCGTCACCGACCTCGATTCCGGACCCGTCGCGATCGCCGCCCCCAGGCCAAGCACCTGGACCCTGCTCAACGACAGCGCCGGTGGCCTGG
>JBGSTQ010000331.1:0-2165 GCA_041736375.1 Thiobacillaceae bacterium | reverse complement strand
AACGCCGCAGCCAGGCGCTGCGCTGGATGCGCTGATCCGCCATCGGCTGCCGCTGGCCTATGTCAGCAGCGGCCAGCGTGTACCTGAAGACCTCCATGCGCCAAGCGCCGCCTACCTGGTCGACCGTGCCCTGAAAGGCGGCCAGCTCGCCACGCCTTACGCGCTGAAAACCGAGGACTGGCCGCTGTTCGCCGGACTCGAAGCCGAGCGCGAGGAACAGCGTGCCGGTTGATCAGGCCGCCGGCCTGCGACGTCAGCGACAGGCGCAATCGCCGACCTGCATCAGCTGCTTTTTCAGCCAGGCTGCCTCGACACAGTTGCTGATGCGTGCCCTGGAAGGCCTGGGGAAGCGTGTCCTGCTGGTGGATACAGTCGGGAGCCAGTTGGGCGCATCGCGAACACAAAGCCTATTCGACTGGCGGCAGCAGCTTCAGCGCGGGCAGCTGCAGGGCCTGCCACTGCCTCACGGTGAAGGGCTGTTTGCTGCGGGCGCCGAGGCTGGCGACCCGGCCATCATCCAGGCGGCGACCACCTATGACTGTGTGCTGTTCGACGCCGGGCCAATCACCCACTCCGTCGCGCTGGCCCTGGGCCAGGCGCAGATGCTGCTGCTGCAGGTGGAGGACATGCCGCGGTCGCTCGGCCTGTCCTATGCACTGCTCAAAACCCTGCATGCTGCGGGCAATCCCTCGGTCATCCTGTTGTGCGGCTCCCAGTCTGCCCGCTCACGCGTGATGAGTGCGGTCCGCCATTTTCTCGGCGTAGCGATGGCGCGACGGATTTGGGCGGCTGAGGATGAAGATGAACATTTCATCGCGCTTGCCGCTAGAATTGCGGCAGAGGAGACGGGTCATCAGGCTCGCGAGGAGGCAGGGACATCCCCGAAACATGGCTAAACAACAGTCGGTGCAAGACGAGCAGATCACCAAATACGCCCCGCTGGTCAAGCGGATTGCCTATCACATGATGGCGCGCCTACCTGCAAGCGTCGAGGTGGACGACCTGATACAGGTCGGACTGATCGGCCTGATGGACGCGGTGTCGCGCTTCGACGGCACCCAGGGGGCACAGTTCGAATCCTATGCAACCCAGCGCATCCGCGGCGCCATGCTCGACGAACTGCGCGAGGCCGACTGGCTACCGCGCCATGTGCGGCAAAAATCCCGGCAGATCGAGTCGGCGATCAATACCCTGCAACAGCGCCTGGGAAAACCCCCCACGGAGCAGGAAATCTCGGCCCAGCTGGGCATTCCGATCGACCAGTATCAGGGCATGCTGAACGACGTCAAAGGTTCGCAGCTGCTTTACTACGAGGACTTTTCCGACGACGAGAGCGCCAATTTTCTCGAGCGCTACCTGGTGGACGGCAGCAGCGACCCGCTTTCCCTGCTGGAGGACGAGGGCTTCCGGGCCAGCCTGATCGAAGCCATTCACACCCTGCCCGAACGCGAGCGCAGTATGATGGGCATGTATTACGAGCAGGACATGAACCTCAAGGAAATCGGCGTCGTTCTGGGGGTGTCGGAGTCTCGCGTGTGCCAGCTGCACTCGCAGGCGGTGGCGCGACTGCGCGCCCAGCTCAAGGTCTGGAAGGATTAATAAACCTTTCACCGCGAAGGTCGCCAAGGGCGCGAAGCGAACCGGCAAGGCCTGCTGTTTCTTGGCTCAGTCCTTTTCCCTGCCAGCCGGTTTCCAGCGTTTCAGCAGCAACGCATTCGTCACCACCGACACTGAACTCATCGCCATCGCTGCGCCGGCGATGACCGGGTTCAGCATCCCCGCCGCCGCCAGCGGAATCCCCAGCGTGTTGTAGACAAACGCGAAGAACAGGTTCTGGCGGATCTTGCGCAGGCCTGCGCGCGAAAGCTCGATCGCATCCGGCAGTACCGACAGTTCCTGGCGCATCAGCGTGATGTCGGCGGTCTCCACCGCAATATCCGAACCCCCGCCGATGGCGAAGCTGACGTCGGCGGCGGCGAGCGCCGGCGCGTCATTGATGCCGTCGCCCGCCATGCCGACGACTTTTCCGCTGTTCCTGAGATCACGGATCAGTGCTTCCTTGTCGGCCGGACGCAGTGCGGCGCGCCAATCGGAAATCCCTGCCGCCGCGGCGATGCGCGCCGCCGCGGCAGGCGTATCACCGGTTGCCATCACCACGTCGAGTC
>JBGSTQ010000319.1:0-20143 GCA_041736375.1 Thiobacillaceae bacterium | reverse complement strand
GCGGCGGCGTGAGGCGGCAGCCAGCCGCCACCCGCGCCGTGATCTTCCCTGACGTGCTGCCACTGCACCGATATGGTGCGGATAGCGGCGCGCATGCCCCATTGCCAGTCAGCCCGGGCAAGGAGGAAACACGGTGATAATTGCAACACATTGATCCGATGATGCTTTGTTTATCTGGCACAGAGGCTGCTCTAACAAGAATGAGTGTCGTCACCCGATTGCAAAACAGACGCGCTGAACGGAGACTGAAATGAAGATCGATTGCGGACACTATCCGCTGATGGGAGGCTTCGACGAACTGCTCGAAGCTCCGGGCAAGCCGCGCGACGGGGCAGGGGGGCTGTGCGACTACTTCGCCGAACTGTCCTCGGAGGAACTCGAGGCCCGCCATCGCGCGGTGGACGCTGCCATCATGGCGGCAGGCATTACGTTCACGGTCTATTCCGAGGCCGGCAACATCGACCGCGCCTGGCCCTTCGACGTGGTGCCGCGGATGATCGAAAAGTCCGAATGGGACCACATCGAGGCCGGTCTGAAGCAGCGCCTCAAGGCACTCAACCGGTTCATCGACGACATCTATCACGAGCAGAAGATCATCGAGGACGGCGTTTTCCCGGCCGAGGTGCTGGCCGATTCGAAGAATTTTCGCGCCGCCTGCGTCGGCGCCAATCCGCCCTTCGGGGTGTGGGCGCATATCTGCGGCACCGACCTGGTGCGCGACGGCGACGGCACGATCTACGTGCTGGAAGACAACCTGCGTGTGCCCTCCGGCGTGTCCTACATGCTGGAAAACCGCCAGTTGATGAAGCGGCTGTTTCCCGAGCTTTTCGCCCGCTACGACGTGCTGCCGGTCGACGACTACACCGCGCAGCTCTGCGACATGCTGGCGGCCTTGTCCCCGCGCGAAGGTGATCGGCCGGAAATTGCGGTGCTCACCCCGGGCATTTTCAACTCGGCCTACTTCGAGCATTCCTACCTGGCGCAGCAGATGGGAGCGCACCTGGTCGAAGGGTCGGACCTGGTGGTGCTCGACGACGATTGCGTCTACATGAAGACGATCGAGGGACTGACCCGGCTCGACGTCATCTATCGTCGAATCGACGACGATTTCCTCGACCCGGAAGTTTTTCGCGCCGATTCCGCGCTTGGCGTGCCGGGCCTGATGCGTGCCTGGAAAAGCGGCCATGTCGGCATCGCCAACGCCCCGGGGGCCGGCGTGGCCGACGACAAGGTGGTGTATGCCTATGTCCCCGAAATGATTCGCTACTACCTCGGCGAGGAGGCGATCCTGCCCAACGTGCCGAGCTACCTGTGCATGCACGAGGACGATCGCAAGTATGTGCTGGCCAACCTCGACAAGCTGGTGGTCAAGCCCGCCAACGAGTCGGGCGGTTACGGCATGCTGGTGGGGCCGAAGTCGACGCCGGAGGAGCAGGCGAAATTCGCCGAGCTGATCAAGGCCAATCCGCGCAACTACATGGCGCAGCCCACGCTGTCGCTGTCCACCGTGCCGACCCTGTGCGAGGACGCGATCGAGCCGCGCCACGTCGACCTGCGGCCGTTTGTCCTGCAGGCGAAGGACCTCTATGTCACCCACGGTGGCCTCACGCGCGTGGCGCTGCGTCGCGGCTCGCTGGTGGTGAACTCGTCGCAGGGCGGCGGCAGCAAGGATACGTGGATCGTGCAGGGTACGATCCCATGCTAGCCCGCGTAGCCGAGAGCCTCTACTGGATGGCGCGCTATCTTGAACGTGCCGAGGACACCGCGCGCCTCATCAACGCCACCACCATGATGCTGATGGACATGCCGCGCGGCGCCAGCTTCGGCTGGGAAAACCTGCTGCGCGTGGTGGGGCTGGACCACGTCTTTCACCAGCATTACGACGAGGCCAGCGAGATGGCGGTGATGAGCTTCCTCATCCAGGACGAGCGCAATCCGTCGTCGATCTTCGCCTGCGTGAGACACGCTCGCGAGAACACCCGCACCTTCCGCGAAGTGCTGCCGCGCGAATCGTGGGAGTGGGTCAACGAACTGTACCTGTACGCCAGCACGCACATGACCCACGCCCTCGACCGCCGCAAGCGATTCGAGGTGCTGACCGAGATCATCCGCCGCCGCCAGGCCGTGGTCGGGCTGCTCTCCGGCACGATGAGCCGCGACGAGGCTTTCCAGTTTATGCGTCTAGGCCGGAACGTCGAACGTGCCGACATGACCACCCGCGTGCTCGACGTCAGCTACGCGATCAATCTGCCTTTCAAGGACAGCCAGTATCACGACCTCATCTGGATGAGCGTGCTGCACGCCCTTTCGGCGCACCAGATGTACCGCCGCCACGTCGGCGTGCGCGCAACCGACCACAAGGTGCTGGCCTTCCTGCTCAACGACCTGCAGTTCCCGCGCAGCGTCCGGCACTGCCTGCACGAAATCCAGTTCGCCCTCGACGAGTTGCCGGGCGCCGAGCCGATGCGCCGCCTGCAGAGCATGCTCAACCTGGTCGATGGCGCCGATTTCAGGGCGCTGGCGACCACCGGGCTGCACGAATTCTGCGACGACATCCAGGCCCGGCTCGCCAACCTCAACGAGGTCATTGCCCAGACCTACTTCCGTGCCGCTCATCCGCAAAAGATGGCGCAAAACCTCTTCAATCTGGTGTGACCCCATGACCGTATCGCTCGCCTTTCCCCGCTTCGGCGACAAGCAAAACTCGCCGCAATTCGAGGACTATCTCGGCCAGTTGCTGGAGGAGCGCGACCGCATCGGACTGACCGAAGCGATCCGCCAGGTCGACGCGCTGATGATCACCGTCGAGCCGAGCCACTCGGTCGCCTATGTCGCCGAACTGTGCGTGATGACGCCGTACCACTATCTCGTCACGCTCGAATCTGAGTCGCACTTCACCCACATCCTGCGCATCGACATGAGCGCACCCGACATCCTGGTGCGCGAGGTCAAGGACCCCAACGTGCGCGGCATCTTCAGGAGCCTCAACGAGGTCTACCCGATCGGCGCGGTCAAGCCCAACTCGCGCTACATGGGCGAGGTGCTGCGCGTCAGCGACCCGCACGCCGTGGTCGACATGCAAAAGGCGCGCGACATCCGCTTCTTCAACCAGGACCAGATCAGGAAGCTCGAACTGCCGGGCAACATGGCGGTGGTCAAGCCGAGCCCTTACACCCACAACATCGTCGCCTACTGGGAGCGCCCCGAATCCGACATCCGCGTCTACGCCCTAGGCTGGAGCAGCATCCGCGACGACATGCAGGCGGCGTACGAGGGCGCCAAGGCGACGCAGGAAAAGCTCGGCATCGACAAGCTGCTGCTGCCGATCGACCATCTGGCGACGCGCATCTACAGCCAGAACCGCGAAGCCGCGATCCTCGAGTACCTCACCCTGTCGAGCTACTACTACTGGGGTTCCTACGACATCGTCGACCAGAATTCCTCGACCAACGTCACCAAGAGCGTGCACTACGCCAACGAGCTAGAATGTCCGGCCAAGGTGTTCACCGCCGCCAACCATCCGTATTTCATGAACCACCTCTTGACCGAATCGCCGACCGAAGCCTTCGTCCGCAACTTCGGTCCGCGGCTGCATCACATCGCGGTGGCGGTGAAGGATGGCGAGACCGCCCAGCTCGCCAACATCGACTACGTCGTCGAATCGCTGCGCGACTGCGGGCAGAAATTCCTCCTCGACGTCATCGGCTCGAAGGAAGCCGGGTTGAAGCAGATCTTCTCCAGCGCATCGGAGTATTCCTCGCTGATCATCGAGTATGTCCAGCGCTTCGGCGATTTCCAGGGATTTTTCACCAAGGACAACGTCGCCGAACTCACTCACGCAGCGGGCGTGGAGGAAAGCCTGCGCGCGTTGCAGAAAGAGGCGCAGGCATGATCGTCTGAACCCTGGGAATTCAGCAGGCAGAAGCGAATGTGGCGGTTGGTCCGGTTAGCTGACAGGCAAGACAAGGTTCAGAGAGGCACATGGTATTGCTTGATCCGGAACCTGCCCACGGACGACCGCCACCCCGGTGACATTGCGGACGAGAACTTCGCCGGATCGCCCACCTTTCCAGCAGCACCATAAGGACCCCATGATCCAACTCCGGTTTTCCATCGAACTCAGCTACGAAGTGATTGGCCAGCCAGCCGATTTCATTTTCAATATTCACGCTGCGCAGACTGCCCACCAGTCTGTCCGGACGGAATCGCTGACGATCAGCCAGCCGCTGACATCGACCATTTACTACGATCCGCTGCTCCGCCACCGGCTTTTGCGGTTGCGGGCCAATCCCGGTCCGCTGAAAATAAGCTATCAGGCGGAAGTCGACATCCGCCACCATGTCGGCCAGCCGGAAAAAATCGGCGAAATGCCGATTGCCGAACTGCCGACGGAAGTCCTGCCCTATCTTTACCCGAGCCGCTATTGCGAGTCGGACAAGCTGCAACAGCTGGCCAATCAGACCTTTGGCCAACTGCCGCCGGGCTACCGGCGGGTCGAAGGCATCCGGAAATGGGTGCAGGAGCGCACCCGCTTCACCTCCGGCAGCAGCAATTTCACCACCTCCGCCATCGACACCTACCAGCAGCAGGCCGGTGTTTGCCGTGATTTTGCGCATCTGATGATCGCCCTGTGCCGCGCCCTCAACATCCCGGCGCGCTTTTGTTCCGGCATCGACTACGGCGCCGACCCGGCGTTCGGGCCGACCGATTTTCATGCCTATGTCGAGGTCCTGCTGGGCGGACGCTGGTACATATTCGACCCCTCAGGCATGGCCGTGCCGATGGGTTTCGTGCGCATCGGCACCGGGCGTGACGCGGCGGACATCTCCTTCGCCACCATCTTCGGCGACATCAAGTCCGATGTGCCGGTGCTGGCCATCGAGGCGATCAATGATCCGACCCGGGGCTACGTACTTCCCTGGCGCTGTCTGGAAGCACTGTCGACCGATGCGCTGATTGCCCTCCCTGGCAAGGAGAATGACGAATAGACCTTGGCGCCCATTCAAGCAGGACGAGACAGATAAAGGGTCACCCTATCCATGCCCCGATGTTCTGTTCAATTGGGATGATCTGGCAAAATCAGCAAACGCGCTGCATGCGATTTGTCAGAAGGGAGAGCGTGGTCATTTGAACAAATCCATTCGTATGAGCAGTGTGAAATATCCGGTTCTACCAGAGGCGACGGGGGGTAGGCGATCGTTGCAGAATCCATTTGATGGAACTGCGATCTTCAAGCTGCGTGTCCTGAGTGTCGCCTTGGTGCTGTCGTTGGCGGGATGCGCCACGCAAGAACGCGCCCCGGAACTGGCGCCGCCGGTTCACGTCTCGGAGAGTACCTGGCGGGAGATCGATCACGACATAGGTGCCGCGTCGTTAGCCGCGAAAGAGCCGGCCAGGAAATACGCACACGACTCCATGGAACGATGGAGGGATCGCATCCAGAAGCGCACCGAAACCGACTTCATTCCGTGGTTCACGGATTACTGGACCCAGCAATGGCTGACTATGAAGGTGGTCTGGTACAGGTTGAGCGCGGAGGAAGAAACAGATCCAACCGTAAAGCGGCTGGCCGCCTATCTGCAGGAACAGTATCGCGATCGCGTGCTCGATCCCGTCGCCAAGGAAATCAGTCCCGACGAAATCAAAGGGCAGGCTACAAAGCTGTATATCCAGCGCCTGAGGGAGAAACTTCAGGACATACCGCAGCGCTACGGTGTGCCTTCGAATCAATTCGACCGGCGGACCAAGGATATTCCCGCGATTGCATTGGGGCCTGATCCTGCCCACAGCGCATCGCTCTACCAGATTGTCCACGCCGAACCGATCAACACGCTTCCCGCCTATGTGGCCTTGATCAACCAGATCTGCAATGCCCCGGGCGGCGCGGGACTCGGTCCATCGGACACCAGGATATCGCCCGTGGCGAAACGGGCCAGCGAAAAACTCTTGGACAGGCTCGCCACCAGCGGGGGTGCAAGCGCTGCCGCAGCGGTTGTCGGTGGCGTCGCGGGCGTGATGATTTCCTTGGGCGCGGCCGGTTACGGTGCGGCCAAGCATGAAAAGGATCGGCCGAAAATGGAAGCGCAGCTTCGGGAGAACCTCAATGCCGCCTTGGATGACATGTATCGGGAGCTGTTGGAGGACCGTGCCAGAGGCGTGATGGCAGGGGTCGATTCCATATCGGGGCAGATCGAAGGAAGTCTCGCCAAAACATTTACGCAGCCGTTCGAATTAGAACCCGTGCCCAGAGCAACCCCCTTGCCATGCGAGGACCCTCCATCGGGACGGGAAAAATGAGGAAATGGGGCCAGACTGAACTGACCCGGGTATTTCGGACATTTTTGAGTGGAGTCACAATTCACTGGGAGGTGTCAGATGGGCAAGGAAAGAGGCAAGGTCAATCCGGAGCGCATGCGGCAGCGCTTCAGTCGCGAGTTTAAGGCGGAAGCGGCGAAATCGCCGGAGCAAGGCGGGAAGCCTTGTCGACCGATGCGCTGATTGCCCTCCCTGGCAAGGAGAATGACGAATAGACCTTGGCGCCCATTCAAGCAGGGAGGGCGCAACCGATTGACTCTACGGCATCACCTTACGCGGTCTATCGGGCTGGATAGGCCCTTGCCCGGGAAATGGCCCTTGACGAAAGTGATGTGGTAGCAGTTGATGATCTCGCGAGCGGCCTGGAAGGTTTCCGCGGCGCCTGCCAGATAGAACAGCCAGGCCCGGCGGAATGCCTCGTTGAAGCGAAGCGGGTCGATCGCACGAATCCGCTCCCAGTTCGTCTCGAAATTCTTCAGCCACTGCTCCACGGTGCGGTTGTAATGATAGGAACGATTATCGATCGCTCTCACATCCAGGCCATATTTCTCCATCAGGATCAGCGTCTCGGCGAGGCTGGGAATATAGCCGCCGGGAAAGATATGCTTGATCGTGCAGTAGTTGGTCGGGCGCTTTTTCATGTTGAAGGTCGCGGATATCAGGCCGATGCCGCCGGGACGCAGGCCGATGGCGATGCTCCTGATCCACTGCTCGTTGCAATCCCGGCCGGCGTGCTCGTGGACGCCGACCGAGACGAACCGGTCGTAGCGGGAAGGCTCGTTTGCCAGCTCGCGATGATCCTTCTCGACCAGCGTGAGCTTGCCGTGGAAATCGCGGGATTGCATGAGCATGCGCATGCCGTCGTTCTGGCTCGGGACCAGCCCGTAACAGGTCACATCGGCGCCATACTTTTCCGCGGCGAGCATCGCCAGATAGCCCCAGCCGGGGCCGACTTCGATCAGTCTGTCGCCGCGACCGAGTTGAAGCTTCCGGCAGATCAGGTCGAAGTTGTTGTGCTGCGCCTCCTCGAGGGTGAGCGTGTCTTCTTTCCAGAATCCCTCCGTATAGCCATAGGTGTCACCCAGCACGAGATGAAAGAACTCTGTCGGCAGGCCGTAGTGGAAGGCGGCGTTACGCTTGGCCTGGGCCAGGTCTTTATTGTTCTGCTGCCACTCGAGCAGGTGTCGGTTGACGAAGGTCAACGGGTGCTCGAGACGGCCGAAGGGCTTGCGAAATCCGATATGGATCAGCTTGCGCAGGCCTTGCTCGCCGACGATATCGACGTCGCCGCTGATGTACGACTCGAGGAATTCGAACATCCCGCCGAGCGCCATGCGCGATTCCGCGGCGCGTTTGCGGAAAATGATGGTGACGTCCGGATCGCCGAGGCGTGTGCTGTGGTAGGTGCTGTCGTCGGAAAAAACGACCTTCAGATGATATTTCTGGCCCTCGGCAACGCTGTCGACGATGCGCCTGATTAGTGATCTGACCATGGCGGATCCGTACGATCAGAGATTGGTGCGCCCACTGCAATACATCCCTGCATGCATCCTCCCAAGTGCAATCAGCTTTATTCTATCTACGTTCTCTGATCGAAGGGCGCTCCCATGACGTTTGCCGCTAAACCGAACGTCCCACCCGGCACCCGGGTGCCAGAAACGCCCAGAGCGAAACCGCATTCAAGCCACGAGAGTTCTGTCATCCAGGCTGATCTTCACCTCCAGCCTGCACAGATCAAGTAGCCGTAGGGTCGCCGGCTTGCTTCCGGGATCGGGTGCCCAAGGTCAAAGAAATTAACGCCGCAACGTTCGCGGCACGTCCTGCGGGCTGCCGGGCTGGGCTGTGTCTTCCGGCGCGACTCCAATGGTTTGCTGAAGGCTGAACATACTGTCCTGGCTCACCTGGATGATGCCGCGCCGGGGTCGGTCCAGGTCGATAATGAGGTAGACGACCAGGGCGATCAGCACAACCAGAATGAATGCCGCGAGGGTGACCCGATGCCCGGCAATTCCCGATGCGTAGCCGAGCGTGGCCGTCGTCAGCACGATCGTCGCCAGCATCATAAAAAGCACGACTTCCGGAACATGTCGATTCAAGGCCGCATTCCTTGTGCCGGATGTATCGATGAGTTCATTCAGGGACTGGATGAAGAGACCACTGGTGACGGGCCCAGGGTCCTGTGCCGCTGCACTCACGGCATGGCCCCAGAGTTGTGCCTCCATCCCTTTCGCGCGCTGCAGCAAAGATTCGTGCAAGGCGGGATCCGTGGCATCGACGCGGCCCTCCTGAATGCGAACGTCAAGGTACTGCCGGAGCAGCGTCTGCACTTCAGCACCCATCTCCCCGGGCAGAAGTCGCGCCCGGAGATACGTGGTCCCGATGGCATTGGCTTCGGCCACGACCGTCTGGCTACGGTCCTCGTAGCGTTGCAGTGCTGCAGAAAATGTAAAAGCCAGCAACAGCGCCAGCAGGCCCAGCATCGAGGCGAGTACGGCATTGGCTTGAGTGATTGCTTCGGTCATGCTTGCCTGTTTGCGATGGCCACTTCGAAAGCCGACTTCCATGGCTAGCAGCATGCAAATAAAGAGACCCGACACGATCAGGACACTGCTTTGGCTATACATGACTTCCCTCATAAAGTGATGATTCTCCGAGTGCGCAAGGCCATCCGGCCCAATTAAACAAACACAGCCCATATCGGTCAATCAAAATGCAGCAATCGCCCATATCTTGCTTGGCAGTGAGGCGAGTCTCACACCCTTTTGGGCCTTGCCGCACATGGCGTTGGTTCACTGTACGCTGGCGTACAGACTGAATAGGAATTCCCTCCTACGCTGAATGGCATGGTGACAAACAGTTGGCTGGCGATCATTTGCATTAGGGTTGAGAATGTCTAACCTTGTAATGGAAGTGTGCTGTTATCAAGAGGGCGACTTAGAGCGTCATTTACCTGAGTCCGGGCGTGTTGTTGGGAACCTGGGCTTTTTCATCATTTACGAAAGGAAGTTTCCATGAGCACCAGCAATTTATCTGTCGAAGCAGGACACTCTGACGTTACCAAAGAACAGTTGATCCATGATTTCAAGGTGGTGGTTGCCGATGCCGAAGCGCTGCTGAAGGCTACGGCCGGACAAGGCGGCGAGGCGATGGCGGGCGTCCGCGCCAAGGTGGGCGAGTCGCTTGCCGTTGCCAAGGCAAAATTGACCGATGCCGAGGCGGCTGTGGTGGCCAGGACCAAGGCCGCAGCCAAGGCGACGGACGAATATGTCCATGGCCATCCCTGGCAGGCGATTGGCATCGCTGCAAGTGTCGGCGTGGTGATCGGCCTGCTAATCGGGCGGCGCTAACCCGGCGATGGCAGAGGAATCTCACGCAGGGTCGGGTGGGTTGTTCGAATCCCTGAAAACGCTTTCAGGGAGCGTTGTTGGTATCGTTCATACCCGCCTCGAGTTGCTGTCCACGGACATCGCCGAAGAACGGGAGCACCTGACCACACTTCTGGTGTTGGGTCTGGTCGCCCTGTTTTTCCTGGGCGTGGGTGTCGTGCTGCTGGCGATCCTGATTGCGGTCGCCTTCTGGGAATCACACCGGCTCGCGGCGCTGGGTGGCCTGACCGGTTTTTTCCTTCTTGCCGGTGCCGGTCTTGCTTGGCTCGCCCTGCACAAGGCCCGAACCAAGCCGAAGCTGTTCGAAGCCAGCCTGGCTGAGTTGTCCAAGGACCGGCAGCACCTCACCTCCGGATCATGAGTCAGAAACTGAACCAACTGGCCGAACGTCGCCGCCGACTGGTGGCTGAGGCTGCGGCCCAGCGGATCGCGCTTGCACACAACGCCGAGCCATGGCGTTCGCGGCTGGCGCTGGTCGATCGGGGGGTGGCCGTGTTCCGTTACATCGGGCGTCACCCTGGCTTGATGGTAGGGGCCGCGCTTCTTCTTGTGGCCTTGCGTCCGCGACGCGCCGGCAAATGGCTGCAGCGCAGCTTGCTGGTATGGCAGATCGGGCGCAGGCTGCGTTGACGCTGAGCGGCCTTCTCAGGCTGCATACCCGAGCACGGCGAAGTAATGGCAGGCCGTGCCCGTCAAGACGAAAAGATGCCAGATGAAATGCCCGTACCTCAGGCGCGAATCGAACGCGAAGAAGACCACCCCTACCGTGTAAGCCAGGCCACCGGCGACCAGCCATAGCAGGCCGGATGTCGGCACGCGTTCAGTCAGGGGACCGGCTGCGATCACGATAAGCCAGCCCATCAGCAGATACAGGCTGGTGGTGAGGATGGGATGGGTCAGCCGGTTCAAAGCTTTCAGGGTCACGCCCGCCACGGCAATGCCCCAGACGAGCCCGAGCAGTGTCCAGCCCCAAGTCCCACGCAGCACTCCCAGGGTGAAGGGCGTGTAGGTGCCGGCGATGAGAAGAAAGATGGCGGAGTGTTCGATGACCCGAAACACACGCTTGGCGCGGCCGATCGGCAGCGCGTGATACAGGGTGGAGGCAAGGTACAGCAGCACCATGGTCGCGGCGAAGATGCTCGCGCCGACAATGAACCACGCATCGCCACGCCCTGCCGCATGCACGATCAGGAAGGGTGTGGCTACCATTGCCGCGACCAGCCCGAATCCGTGACTGAGGCTGTTCGCGATTTCTTCCTCACGCGACTGGGCGCGTCGAGTCGCTGAAAATGACAGATTCACGACATGCTCTCCGAATGTCCAGGGCTCATGCCCGGCGCGTCCACCATTCTCCTCGATCGGCAGACGGTTGGACATGAACAGGACAGCCCCTGGACTTCGCCCGTGTCACCGCACCGAGTCGTGGCGGAATCCGACGCAGATGTGCCTGTTTCCACTATAAACTGACGCTACATTACGCAAGGAGTGAACTTGGATCTCTACCACAGGGGCTTCGTGATTGTCGTCGCGGCCCTCTTCGCTCTCGCCCTGTACTGGATGCTTGCGCCACTGTGGGGTGCGCTTGCCTGGGGCATCTGCCTCGCTTTCCTGCTCGCGCCGGTGCATCGCTGGCTGATGCGCAAGCTGAAAGGGCGCGCTGGCCTCTCGGCGGGAATCATCACGGTGCTGGTGCCAGCCTTGCTCGCGGGCCCGGTGGCCAGTGTTGGCGTGGCCTTCACGAGTCAGGTCGGGGATCTGGTAACACGTTTGCAACAGCAGCCGCTGCGCTTCGACGCAGGTCTGCTTGCACAACTGGAACAATACCGCTTGATCGGCAGCCTTGCCGAGTGGCTGCGCCAGAACCTCACCGCCACGACCGAACAGCTCGATGGCTGGCTGGTCAGCGCTGCCCAGACGCTGCTGCAGTCGCTGGCGGCCACGGGCGGCAATTTCGTGCTCAGCGCCCTGGGTACGATCATCCATTTTTTCATGATGCTGTTCCTGTTGTTCTTTCTGCTGCGCGACGGCCGCAAGATGCTCGACCGTGCGGTGCGCCTGGTGCCGATGGAACCCCAACACCGGAGTCAGCTGCTCAAGCTGACGGGCGACACGACGCGCGCCGTGGTCTACGGCGAGATCATGACGGCTGTTGCCCAGGGCACGCTGGTGGGAATTGGCTTCGCCATCGCGGGATTGCCCTCGTCCATCGTGTTCGGTGTGCTGGCGGCAGTTCTGGCGCTGCTGCCGGTGGGTGGCGCGGCCATCGTTTGGGTGCCGGCGGTCTTTTTCCTGCTGGCCACTTCGCAATGGGGCTGGGCGATTTTCATGCTGGTTTGGGGCACAGGCGTGTCCGTCTCCGACAACCTGATGCGGCCGTTCCTGATTTCGACCCAGGCACCGGTATCGACACTGGCCGTATTCATCGGGGTCATCGGCGGCATCTCGGCCTTTGGCATGATCGGCGTGATCATCGGACCGGTGCTGCTGACCGTCCTCGTTGCGCTGCTGCGTTTTCTCGATGAGACGCTGTCGCGCCAGCCAGGAAACGGATGACAACCCGGAGTTCGGCCCTTATGAGCAAATTGATCGTTTCCCTGTTCCACCCCACGTCTGCGTCCAGGCGCATGGCGCTGGCCATATGCTGTCTGCTCACCGTCGCCGGATGTGCCACTCTCCCGGACGCCGCGCGCGAAATGGAAACGCCCCATACGCAGGTGGTGGAGTTCGAGGGCGCGCGCGGTCCTGTCTCCGCAAGCAGGAGCACCGCCATCATCGATAAGCTCCAGAGCACATCCGGAGACATCGACATCCTGCAGAAGCACCTGGCCATGGAACAGGCGATCAATATCGACAGTCCGCTGGTGCTGGGCAACAATCTGACTCTGCTGCAGGATGGCCCGGCGACCTACCAGGCCATGTTCGCCGCGATGCGCGAGGCCAAAGACCACATCCACCTGGAAACCTACATCTTTGAAGACGACGACATTGGCAGGCAATTCGCCGACCTGCTTCTGGAAAGACAGGCCGCCGGCATTCAGGTCAACCTGATCTACGACAGCGTCGGCTGCCTGAATACGCCCAAGGAATTCTTCGAGCGCCTGAGAGCCGGCGGCATCCATGTGCTCGAGTTCAATCCGGTCAACCCCCTGGCCGGAAAGAAAAAGGAGTGGCTGCTGAACAACCGCGATCACCGCAAGCTGCTGGTGGTCGACGGCCGCATCGCCTTCATCGGCGGCATCAATATCAGCGAAACCTATTCCAGCGGCTCATCCAGCCGTTCAGCCCGGAAAAAAGGGGTGAAACCCGCGGGTTGGCGCGACACCCACCTGCAGATCGAAGGGCCGGTGGTGGCGGAGTTCCAGAAACTGTTCCTGGACACGTGGAGCAAACAAAAAGGCCCGCCTGTCACCGCGAAGAACCACTTCCCGGCACTCGACAAACAGGGTGACGACATTGTGCGCGCCATCGGCAGTGCTTCTGCCGATCCGTACAGCCTGATCTATCTCACGCTGATGTCGGCGATCGACAGTGCGGAACAGCGCATCTATCTCACCAATGCCTATTTCGTTCCGGATCCGCAATTGGTCAAGGCTTTGACCGACGCCGCTCAGCGAGGTGTCGAAGTGAAGCTGGTTTTGCCGAGCCATACCGATTCGTGGGCGACCTTCCACGCCGGGCGTTCGCATTATTCGAAGCTGTTGCGTGCCGGCGTGAAGATCTACGAGCGGCGCGGCGCGGTAATGCATTCCAAGACCGCCAGCATCGACGGCGTTTGGTCGACCATCGGTTCAACCAATCTGGACTGGCGCAGCTTCCTGCACAACGACGAAATCAATGCAGCGATTCTGGGGCGCAATTTTTCCCGCCAAATGGATGCCATGTTTGCCCGGGATCTGGCGGAGTCCGATGCCATCGATCTCGAACGCTGGGAGCAGCGGTCGCTGATGTTGCGATTGAAAGAGGGGGCGGCGCGGCTCGCCGAATACTGGCTGTAGCCCGGTTTGACCCCAAGCTAATCCCCAGGGGCCCATGGAGGCATTTTGCGTGTCATGTCTCAAGACAGGCTCGCGGGCTTTACGCCTCAAGAAATTCCTCAACCAATAAAAAACCCGCGAGAGCCTAGCTCTACGCGGGTTTCTGACATTGCACCCATGCACTTGAAGTGCGGGCTAGATCCCGAGGCGCCCCGACATGAGGTCGGGTGCGGCCCTGGACCCGCGCTTACTTCAGGCGCAAGTCGTTCTTGACCGAAGTCACGCCTTTTACGCCGCGTGCCAGCTGGGACGCCCTGTTTGCCTCGTCAGTTGTGGCCACGAAGCCACTCAGCTGAACCACACCCTTGAAGGTCTCGACGTTGATCTCATGAGCCTTGGTTAAGGGATCTTCGGCCAGGGCTGCCTTCACCTTGGTGGTGATGACGGCATCATCGATGTACTCGCCCGTTCCCTGCTTCTGCGAGGTGGACGCACAACCTACTACGGACACCAACGCGACGGCCAGGACCACGGCGGAAATATACTTGTTGAAATGTTGTTTCATTGTTGATTCTCCAGATGTACAAAAAAAGGGATTGCTTGACTGTGGCTTCCTTGTCACGAAAGCTCAATAACAGCATATTCACAAAGCCGGGCGCTGTCGGTGCGGTGGCGCACATAACGCCAGGAGGACGGTTGCTGATTCACTTATGTGACATGCCCCGCGTCCGCAGCGGACGGCGCCCTGATCACCCGACGCAAGCAAGGAACGAGTGTGTTTTTCAGGCGAGCCGGGCCGTTGCCCCTAAGGCGCGACATTTTCGGCTGCGAGCAGGCGGGCGAAGTCCGCGGCGGCCACGGGGTGGCTGAAATGGAAGCCTTGCCCCACGTCGCACTGCCGGTCCTGCAGGAATGCGAGCTGCTCGTGCGTTTCCACTCCCTCGGCAATGACACGCTGCTTGAGGTTTCTTCCCATTCCGATCACGGCATCGACGATGGTTGCATCGTCCGCATCGGTGGCAATGTCGCGCACGAACGACTGGTCGATCTTCAGGGTGTCGATCGGGAAGCGTTTCAGGTAGCTCAGGCTTGAATAGCCGGTACCAAAATCATCGATGGCAAGTTGCACCCCCATGACCTTGAGTGCTTCAAGCACCGTCGCCGACGACTCGGCGTCGTGCATGAGGATGCTCTCGGTCAGCTCCAGTTCGAGATAGCTTGGGTCCAGGCCGGTCTCCTTCAGGATCAGGGCAACGCCATCCAGAAAATCTTCATGCCTGAACTCCACCGCGGAAATGTTGACTGCCACGGGCACGGCGCGCAGGCCGGCATCCAGCCAGGCCTGAACCTGCCGGCAGGCCTCGCGCAGCACCCAGCGGCCGACAGGCACGATGAGCCCGTTCTCTTCCGCGATCGGAACGAACTGCGCCGGGTAGACGAGTCCATGCTCCGGATCCTGCCAGCGGATGAGAGCCTCGGCACCGGTCATCGTGCCTGAGACAAGATCGATCTTCGGCTGGTAATGCAGCAGGAACTCTCCCTGCCTGAGGGCGCGGCGCAGACTGCCTTCGACAAGCCGCCGGCGGACCGCGCGGATGTTCATGTCGGCTTTGAAGAACTGGTAGTTGTTGCGGCCGCTCGCCTTGGCGTGATACATCGCGGTGTCCGCGTTCTGCATCAAGACATCGACGTCGGTGCCGTCATCCGGAAAAATGCTGATGCCGATGCTCAGGCTGATGTGAAGCTCGTGTCCGTCGATCAGGTGAGGGACGTCTAGCGCGGCACGCAGGGTTTCCGCAACGTGGGCCGCATCCTGCGGCTGTCCGATTTCGTCCAGCAGGATCACGAACTCGTCACCGCCCTGGCGGCATACCATGTCGGTAGCTCGCACACACGCCACCAGGCGGTTCGCAACCGACTGCAGCAATTGATCGCCAATTGCATGCCCGAGCGAGTCGTTGATGTGTTTGAAGTTATCCAGATCGAGGAACAGCAGCCCGACCTGCTTCTTGTGCCGCTGGGCCAGACCGATCGCGTGGGAAAACCGCTCTGTCAGCAGAAGCCGATTGGGCAGACCGGTAAGAAAGTCGTGCTGGGCCAGATGGGCCATTTCCAGCGCCATGGCCCGCGACTCGCTGACGTCGTGAAACACGATCACCCCACCGGCGACCTGCCCGTCCCGATTGTGGATGGGCGCGGCGGAGTCCTCGATTGGGGACTCGAATCCGTCGCGGCGGATCAGCACGCAATCCGAGGCCAGCCCCACCGTCCTGTCCTCTGCGATGGCGCGCAGCATCGGATTCTCAGCGGCCAGGCGTGTCGTGCTGTCGAGGAGTTTGAATACCTCTGAAATCGGCCGGCCCAGCGCCTCCTCATGCGACCACCCGGTCATCGACTCCGCCACCAGATTCAGATAGGTCACGTTGCCCACAAGATCGGTGGTCAGCACGGCATCGCCGATGGAGTTGAGCGTGACCTGGGCGCGCTCCTTCTCCTCGAACAGGGCTTCCTGTGCCGTGCGCAACACGAATTCCGCCGCTTTGCGCTCGGTGATGTCCTCAACCGTTTGCACAAGGCCGAACCATTTCTTCCCGTCGCGCATGGCGGCGCTGTTGACGCGTGTCCAGACGATGCGCTCGTCTTTCTGCAGGAAACGAAACTCCGTCTGAAAGGGCGCTTGGTCACGCGCGGCGACGCGCCACTCGGCCAGGACGCGCTCGCGGTCCTCCGGGTGGATCGCCATGCTCCAGTTCGTGCCCAGCGTTTCTTCCAGATTCAGCCCGGATATGGTGTGATACGCCGCGTTGGTGTAGACGCAACTGCCCTCGGCATCGGAGACGAAAATGCCCAGCGGCGAGGCATCGCTCATCGCGCGGAAGCGTTCCTCGCTGCTCTGCAGCGCGCCCCGGGCAGTCTTGCGTTCCATGACATAGCGCAGCGCACGCGGCAACCAGTGGGCGTCGACGTGGCCCTTGGAGAAGTAGTCATGCGCGCCGCGTTCCATGGCCTGACGCGCGGTTTCTTCATCGGTCAATCCGCTGAGGACCAGGATCAGGGAGTCGGGCGCTGCCTGGAACACCTGATCGAACGCTTCGAGGCCTTTGCTGTCGGGCAGCGACAGGTCAAGCAGGATCACCTCGAACTTTTCACTGCCCAGTCGATTGAGCGCATCGGAGAGTCGTGTCACCCATTCGACACGAAAGAGACTGCTTCCCGTGCCCGCGAGCGCATCCTGGATCAGCCTGGCATCGGCGGGATCGTCTTCGACGAGAAGCACGGTGGTTGGGGGAGTTTCGTTCATGGCGTTGGGGTTCGCTATGGTCAGGGCATGCTGGCCCCCGAAACAACTCGGGGGCTTTTGCCGGGGTGGTGGTTACGCCATTGTCCTAATGATTACGGCCGCGATCGTGATCGTCGCCATGGCGGTCGTTCTGCTTTCCGCGATGATCGTCACGACGGTCATCGTGGCGATCACGATGCTGTTGCTGGTAACGCGCGACATACTCGCGGTCATACCAGGTGTTCTGCACGAAATAGACGCGTTCGCCACAGGCATTGTATTCGCGGCAGTGTTTGCGCCAGTTCTTGGCATGGCCTGGGGGCACATGCATGTAGATCGGCGGGCGGCTCATCGCAGCCTGATACATGACTCGCGGCTGACGATAGATCACCCGTGGCTGGGGATAGCCGCCGATGTCGAGCCGACCATAAAAGCCGGGTTGGCCGATGCTGATGGAAACACCGACGTCGCTCGCGAAGGCCGGAAAGGTGATGGCGGCCAGTGCGGCGGCGAAGAGTAAACGTTTCATGTTGAAGCTCCTGGGGTAACGGGTTGTTTGCTGATGGCGTGCTGAACCAGGGAGGGTGCTGCCACGTTGGTCCTTACAGCAATCAGGCTCGAAAAATCATCACGATGACTACTTCTGTCTGTCTGGCGTAGCAGAAGATTCTGCTGGTGAAGAATCCGTTTCGTTCGTCGTAGCATGCTGCAAGACTACGTGATCTCCGTTAGCTAATCCGTTCGATAGCGCACATAGACGTGTTTTCGTCGAATTGATGAACACACCCGATTTGACGGGCGGAGTCAATGCAAAGCAACACCGATGGGCCGCCGTGCGAAGTGCAATGGTCATCCGTCGCAAGAAATTTCCTCCAATGTTCGCTAGCGCACTGAACGGTACGTGGCACTCGCCTATACTTTAAATACTACGGGTGCCACATCCCAAATCGAGTCGGTTTGCTCGTGAATGGCTTGAAGTCATCCGTACCCCAATTTCCCATTTTCAAAGGATTGACCATGAACCATACGCTACTGATTTCTGCACTGATCGCCACGCTGAGCCTGGCCGCTTGCGACAGACCGACCGTCGTCACCGTGCCTGCCGCGCCCGTCGCGGTTCCTGGCCCTGCGGGTCCGCAAGGCGCCACCGGTGAACAGGGCGCAACCGGCACCCAGGGTGCCACCGGTTATCAGGGCACCGAGGGTGTCCAGGGCGAGACCGGCAAGACCGGCGACGGCACCACGGTGATCGTGGTGCCGGCCGAGGCTGCCGCGCCGGCGAACTGAATCCACTCACCCATTCGAGGAGAACATCATGCTGGGAACCATACTGTTGATTGTTTTGATCCTGATGCTGATCGGCGCCATTCCGGCCTGGCCGCATAGCAAAAACTGGGGATACGGTCCCAGTGGCGGATTGGGTTTGATCGTAATCATCATCATCGTGCTGCTGTTGCTGGGACGGCTGTGACGGGTTATCGCGCGCTCCGGTCTGGCTGATAAGGCCCTGAACGGATACCCGGTTGACGTGATTTGATTAATGACCCGAAATCGGTGTATCGGCCGGCTGCTGCAGGCGGCCGACCCTCGTGCCCGACAAGGTCTGACGCCGGCATCCAGGGGATGTTCGCCAATGATCTGGCAGCATCCGGGCCGAAAGCTTGTTGTCTGTCGTGCGGAAAAATTTATTAGTAAGGAACACACCATGTCGAATCCATTGCGCTCAATTGCCCTGTCGGGCTTGCTGATGTTCTCGCTTTTCACAGCGGCGGCCGCAAGCGCAGACTATGATGATCCTCCCGAGCGCGTGGCGCGCCTGTCCCATACCCAGGGAGAGGTGAGCTACTCGCCGGCTGGCGAGGACGAGTGGTTTGGCGTGGTGCGCAATCGACCGCTGATCCAGGGCGATCGGCTCTGGACCGATCGCGATGCACGCGCGGAGTTTCAGGTGGGCAGTGCTGCCGTCCGGCTGGGGTCGAACACCGGTGTTGAGATTCTGGACCTGAATGATCGCATCGCGCAGGTGAGGATGACGCAAGGCACGCTCAACCTGAGCATACGGCGCATGTATCCCGGGCAGGTCTTCGAGGTCGCCACCCCGACACTGGCCTTCAACATCAATCGTCCCGGACGCTATCGCATCGACGTCAACCCGCGCAACGCCATCGCCACCATCGTGGTATGGGAAGGCGCCGGCGAGGCCTATGGCGAAAACTCCAGCTTCCGCTTGCAGGCCGGCGATACAGTTCGCTTCTACGACACCGATTTGCGCGACTACGAGATTTACGGTTTGCCGCGCGAAGATGACTTTGATCGCTACAGTCTCGATCGCGACCAGCGACTGGCCCGCTCCGCGTCGTTGCGCTACGTCGATGACGATGTGGTGGGCTACGCGGATCTGGATGAGTATGGCAACTGGCGCCCGGATAGCCGTTACGGCAACGTGTGGTACCCCAGCCGGGTCGACGCCGATTGGGCGCCCTACCGGGACGGTCACTGGGTGTGGCAGGAACCGTGGGGCTGGACCTGGGTGGACAACGCGCCCTGGGGCTTTGCTCCCTCGCACTATGGACGCTGGGTCTACGTATCCAATAGCTGGGGCTGGATTCCGGGTCCGCGCAACGTTCGCCCCGTCTACGCACCTGCGCTGGTCGCTTTCGTCGGCGGCAGCGACTGGAGCGTATCGATCTCGTTCGGTGGCGGGTCGCCGATCGGCTGGTTTCCGCTTGGGCCGCGCGAAGTCTACGTGCCGTCCTATCAGGCCAGCCGCGACTATTTCACCCGCGTCAACGTGAACAATACGGTGATCAACAATACGACCATCACGAACGTTTATAACAACTATTCCAGCAGTACCATCAATGTCGATCAGGTGAACTATGTCAACCGCACGGTTGCAGGGGCCGTCACAGCAGTTCCCCGCAACGTGTTCGTGAATGCGCAACCCGTTCGACCGGCGGCGATACGCCTCGACCGCAAGGCGGTCACAACCGGCACGATCACCCGCGTCGCCCCGATTGCACCGAGCGCGCGCAGTGTGACCGGCGCGGGCAAGTCTGCCGAGGTGCGTCCATCGCGTGAAACGTTCGAGCGTCGAGTCATCGTGCGCAATGCACCGCCGCCCGCCGAGCGTCCATTTGCCGTGCGCGAACAGCAGCTGCAGAAAACCCCCGGGCGGGCGCCGGCGC
>JBGSTQ010000310.1:0-7496 GCA_041736375.1 Thiobacillaceae bacterium | reverse complement strand
TCGATGATGGGCCATTTCCGCGCGCGGGTGCGCAGCTTGTTGTCGGTGAAGCTCGGGATCACCCGCCCACCCATCACGACGATCATCGTCACCACCACGTAGGTGGCGAGGTGCAGGCCGAGGTCGGCGGTGTCCGCGGTCCAGCCCAGTCTGTCCAGGTGCACCAGCGCGTTGGCGGCGGTGAGCGCCAGCAGCATGATGGGGAAAGGATAGTTGTGCAGCTGCTTCGCCTTGAGAATGGGCAGGGCCAATACCCCGGCCAGCACCGGCAGGAAGCTCAAATCGATCAGAGCGGTTAGCACGGGCGGCAGATCCGCAACCAGAAAACTTGCCCGACCGGCCAGCCACAGCAGGAACAGCGCCGCCAGAGGCGTACCCGACGGTGTGCGGATGCCGGTCCAGTTCTGCGCGGCGGTGAGCAGGAAGCCGGCGATGACCGCCATGGTGAAGCCGAACAGCATTTCGTGGCCGTGCCAGACCAGCGGCGACCACGTGCCGAGGTCGAGGCGGCCGTGCAGCACCATCATCCACAGCGCCATCAGCAGTAAAGCCCAGATCCCTGCCGCGAGGAAGAACGGGCGGAAGCCGAGAGCAAAGGGCGCGAGGCCGCCAGGCGGCACTTTCTTGCCTGGACTCTCGATGCTGTGTAAGGAAATTCCCATCACCTCTGACTTGAAAAGTGAAAGGGCCGGGCAGGTGCCCGACCCTGTTGCGACCTGCCTGTCAGGCAGCCGCCGGTTCGGCGTGAACCAGCGCCGGCCGGCGTTCGCTGCGGCCGATGGTCAGCAGGTCCCACACCAACAGGACGAAGCCGGCAGCGAACATCCAGCCGAAGATCTGCCGCCACCACATGCCCTGCACGAACCAGGGATGCGCCTGGGCGACGAAGTAGCCGACCCACGACGAGCCCTCGATGGCGCGCTCGATCTGCGACTGCTCGTAGCCCGACACCAGCATCGCCATGACCATGCCGATCATGCCGAGGTTCAGCAGCACCATCGCCCACTTCCATTTCCAGGCGCCAGCCGTGCCGCCGCTCATCCATACGTCGCCGCGCCATTTCTGCAGGGCGAGGTAGAAGAAGGCGATGACCAGGGTGGCGTAGGCGCCGAAGAAGGCGAAGTGGCCGTGCGAGGCGGACCACTGCGTGCCGTGGGTGTAGAGGTTGATCTGCGGCAGGGTGTGCATGAAGCCCCACACCCCGGCGCCGAAGAAGTTGCCGAAGGCGTGAGCGATGATCCACGCCAGCGCCGGGTGGTTGGTGTTCTTCATCTTGTGGGTGCCGGAGTCGAACACCGAATGCACCACCATCGCCACCAGCGGGATCGGTTCCAGCGCCGAGAAGAAGCCGCCGATGGTGAACCAGTATTCCGGAGTGCCGATCCAGAAATAATGGTGACCGAGACCGAGGATGCCCGAGCCGAACATCAGTGCGACTTCGATGTAGAGCCAGGTCTCGACGATCTTGCGGCGCACGCCCAGGGTCTTCATCAGGCCATAGGCCATCAGGCAGCCGACCAGCACCTCCCAGGTGGCCTCGACCCAGAGGTGGATCACCCACCACCACCAGTACTGGTCGACCGAGATGTTGGGGGTGTAGAACATGCCGGCCAGATAGAGGCCGAAGAGCGCGATGAGGTCGAGCACCAGCACGCCGCCGACGCCGGTGTAACGGCCCTTGGCGAACGTCGCGGCGACGTTGTAGAAGAAGGTCAGCACGCAAACCACGATGCCGATGTCGGCCCAGCGCGGCGCCTCGATATACTCGCGGCCCTCGTTGATGAGCCAGATCGAACTGTGGTCGCCGGGGCCGATCTGCACCAGCAGGTAGACCACCACCACCGCCGCCACCGCAAGGGTGAAGATCCAGAAGATGAGGTTGCCGAGCTTGAGCCCCACCACCGGGATGCCGGCCTCGTCCTCCAGCATCCAGTACACCGAGCCGATGAAGCCGAACAGCAGCCACACCACCAGGGCGTTGATATGCACCATGCGGTTGACGCTGAAATCCAGCACGCCGTAAAGAAAGTCAGGCTTCAGGTACTGGATGCCGGCCAGGAGGCCGAAGAGGATCTGCGCCCCGAACAGGGCAAGCGCGACGGTGAAATACTTCACCGCCAGTTTCTGGCCGCCATTCAGGTTGGCGCTGTCGAGCATTCCAAGCGTAGCCATGTCAGCCTCCTTGCTGTTGAACCGGGGAACCGTTTTCTACCGGGGCATCGGCAGGGGGCGGGTCGGATTGATTGATCGGCTTGAAGTTGTAAGGGAAGCCGTTGGTGTCGATCGAGGACATCCATTTCAGGAAGGCCACGGTCGCGCGTGCTTCCGACTCGGTGATGCCAAGATTCGGCATGCGCCGGCCGATGCCGTTGTGCAGGCTATCCTGCGGGTTCATCAGGAACTCCACCATCATCTGCTCACGCGACTCCTTCGAGCCCCAGGACTGATCGAGCCAAGCCTTGGTGAGGTCGGGCGCGTAATAAGCGCCGTTGCCGAGCAGGGTGTGGCAGTTCATGCAGTTCTTGGCCTGCGTGGTCAGCTTGCCGTGACTGACCAGGGCTTCCGCTTCGGCCTCGGTCAGCTTCTTGCCGAACAGCGGCTCCTCGACGCCGATGACCGGCACTTGGAAGTTGCGCTTTTCGTCGAACACGTAGTCGATGCGGTGGTTGATCACCGAATAGGCGGGCACCCGTTTGCTGCCCGCCGATATCTCGGACATGCTGTCCAGGGTGAGGAACATCAGTGCGACGAACGAGCCGGCCGTGACCCAGATGGCGGTTTTGCGCCAAAAGGACTCGGATGCCCACCATTCTGTTTGTGACATGGTCAATCCTCCCTATCAGACTACGGTTTTTGAAACGCCTTGTTGGCTTCGCTCTCGTGTTCGTGTGCGTGAGTACCGACGCACAGGTGCCAGATGCCGTGAGGGGCGAGCAGATATCCGACCAGCATCAGCGCCACGATGAAGGTCCAGAAGGGGGTGGCGAAGAGATTGGCCACCAGCGCCAGTACCAGTACCGACACCACCAGCCCGAGATAGGCGAGATAGGCCAGCGGCATCAGCCGCGGCCGCTGCCTGACTCGCGCGTAGGCGAACAGCAGGGCGTACAGGGCGCCGCACAGGATCACCATGGCCGCCGAGAAAAAGGTCAGAAAGAAGTCCTTCAGCGCTACCGGTTCGATCATCGGTCGCTTTCAGACAGGGTGACCCTGCCGCGCAGCAGCAGGAAACCCACCCCGGGCCTTGAACCGGCTAAACGGGGAGGACGGCACATCCGCTCGCGCCTCAACCCGTGCTCCAGGCACGCGGCCGCCGCATGCCGGCGATCTTGCAGGCCTGCTTGACGTAGCCGTAGGGGAACAGCTCGAACAGCTTCTTGTGCGCGTCCTTGCCCATGCGCTCGGCCAGGTGCTTGATGACGAAACGCGCGTCGGCTGCCACCTGGTTTTCCTCGTAGAAGTCGCGCATGTAGTTGATCGCATCCCAGTGGTCGTCACTGAGCTCGATGTTCTCTTCACGCGCCAGCACTCTGGCGACGTCCTCGTTCCAGTCGCCGGGCTCGATCAGATAGCCTTCGGCATCGCGTTGCGGCATGTCGATATCGACGTCCATCATGTAGTTCTCCTGTTCGATCTGTTGAAACGCTTTCGGACACGGGCAGCGTCTTCGGCTCAGGTCCCGCCGCCGTGGAACTCGACGCCGGGCTGGCGTTCAGGCAGTTCTTCCACCAGCAGTTCACGCCGCGCGCGCTCAAGCGCATCCACACCCGCTTCGTTCAAATAGGATTTGGCATCGGCCACCGCGGCCGACAGCAAATCCGAGGCGATGGCGCCAGGATCCTGGCCAACCGACCGGGCCAATGCCCGCAGTTCGAAAAAGGTATCGCGTCCGAGATGCAGTTCCAGGTGCTTGGCGGCAGCCGCCACGCCGGTGGTCGGCGTGCCTTCTTGCGCTTTTCCGGTCATGACCTGGCCCATGACATTCGCGATCTTGGAAGCAATGGAGGGCGACTGTGCAGCTGGCTTGAGGCGGATCTTGTTGATGAAGTATTTCTCGAAATCGACTTTCGCCAGATGCACCCAGCGACCCTGACGCATCCAGTTGATGTCGCGCAACGGCACCTGCGGCCCGGACAGGTAGGACGCTCCGGTGTCGCCCATGTCGGACAGCCACTTGGCGCGCTGGGGAATGTTGCTGACCAGGGCTTCGCCGCGAATGCTGGCGACGATGTTGAATACCGCCGTCCCGGTTTCGTTCTGGATCGAATACACCGAATCGGGCGCGCCGATTTCCAGGGGAGTCCGGTCGACGATGCCGTGCGCGACGCAGATCCCGCTTGCATAGACATTGTGGAAGGAACGGTTGCGCATGTACTCGTCCACCTCGACCAGGCCCTTTTTGTTCACCAGGTCGGCGGCGCTGCGCACGCCCGCCACGCCGCGGAAGGAGGGCCAGTAAACCGAATAGGAATACGGCAGCTCATGCACGGCCTTTTCATTGCCGTTCTGGTCCAGTTCGGCAATATGGATGGTGTTGGCGTCCACCTTCAGGGTGCGCGCATTGCAGATAATCTTGATCTGGTTGTCGGCAAGCGCCGCTTCGACGGCTGCGCGGTTTGCGCCGATGTCGCCGAGCCCGAGATGGCCCGGCCACGGTTCGGGCGTCACCAGGGTAATGGGCACGCGTCCGCGAATGTTGCGGCGTTTCAGATCGGCGTCGGCCAGGAAGGCATACTCATAGACCGGGCCCAGAACGCTGGACCCCTGCACGGCCCCGATCACGATCGGGCCGGGATTCTTGACGAACTCCTTGTACGCGGCAAGTGCCGCTTCCGCCTGGTCGACGTGCAGCACGGAGTGGGTGTGCTCGGCCAGGCCCGGCACTTCGTCGAAGTTGCCTTCGGTTCCGGTGGCGATCAGCAGATAGTCATAGAACACGGTCTCGCCATTCTCCAGATCGATCTGGATGATGTCGGGCTGGATGCGCTTGACCTTGCTGTGGATGAAGCGGATACCGCGTTCCCTGAGAAAGGGCTCGATGGGAAAGGCGATATCGGAGCGGTTGCGCCATCCCATCGCAATCCATGGGTTCGAGGGCACAAAGTGGAAATAGTCCTTGTCCGAGATGACAGTGACTTCATCTTTGGGTCCCAGTCTGGATTTCAGGGCGTAGGCTGCCGGCACGCCGGCGATACCGGCACCCAGGATGGCAACATGAGTCATTTGAGTCTCCTATTAATCGGTTTGGGCTTGGCCTTCGCTCCCTCTCCCGCGTGCGGGAGAGGGTTGGGGAGAGGGCGCGTGTAGCAAACGGCTTGGTTCACCTGACTACCTGTTCTATCCCCGCGGACGTACTAGTTGCCAGGCGCGCACGGCGTAGGACGTTGCGGCAAAGCCGCTCCAGATGTGCACCAGACGGGTGAACGGGAAGATCAGGAAGATCGTCATGCCGAGGAACAGGTGCGACTTGAACACCCAGCCCGCGCCTTCCAGCATTTCGACCGCGCCGCCGCGGAACGTGACGATGTGCTGCGCCCATCCGGCCAGGCGCACCATCATGCTGCCGTCGAGATGCTGCGCCGACAGCGGGATGGTCGCCAGCCCGAGCAGGAGTTGCAGCCACAGCAGGACCAGGATCAGGATGTCGCTGGTTTTCGAGGTGGCGCGGATGCGCGGCTCGGTCAGGCGGCGGTGCAGAAGCAGGGTGATTCCGATGAAGCCGAGCAGGCCGAAAATGCCGCCCGAGACCATCGCCAGAATCTGCTTGGCGCCGGAACTGATGAAGGGCTCATAGACGAAGTGCGGCGTCAGCATGCCGAACAAGTGGCCGAAGAAAAGGAAAAGCACGCCGATGTGGAACAGGTTACTTCCCAGCAGCAATTGCTTGCGCCTGAGCAGCTGCGACGAATCGCTTTTCCACGAATATTGCTCGCGATCGAAGCGGATCAGGCTGCCGAGGAAAAATATCGCCAGGGCGATGTAGGGATAGATCCCGAACAGAAAGTGTTGCGAGTAGGACATTTTCAGATCCTCCTTTAATCAATGCGTTTGCACGGCTGCGGCCTGCCGGTGGGACACCGGCATCTGCACCACCGCGACCTGCGGACCGGACTTGAGCAGCGGTTCGACGCCATCGATCGACGGCCCGAACATTTCCATCGCCTCGTCCATGTCGCGTACCGGCGGCTCGACCAGTTCCTGTGCGGCGACGGGTGACATCGCTTCCAGCACCTGGAACGCAGTGGCGTAGGGGCTGCCATTGGCGTCAAGTTTGCGTCCGACGGCGGCGAGGACGTGCACGGCATCGCCGAGCAGGGTCCGCGCCTCGTCGGCCGGCAGCAGCGAAAGGAACTCGAGGAACAGCGGCACGTAGTCCGGCAGCTCGGAGGAACTGGCGTCGAAGTCGTGCTTCCAGTATTCCTCCAGCAGATCGATCATCGCCGAGCCGCGGTCGCGCGATTCACCGTGGATGTGCTCGAACAGGTGCAGCGAATGCGAGGGGTTGCGATCGAAGGTGGCGACGTAGTTCTCCTGCAGCTCGATCAACCGGGTATCGCTCAGCAGGTTGAACAGCGGCACGAGGCGGGCGTATGCATTGCCGTTGTCGGCCGCTTCCTCCACCAGCGCGGCGTGCATTTCGGGCAGTGCCGTCATCCAGTCGGACTCCGGATACATCAGCAGCAGGGACAGTACTTTGAATGTTTTCATGGCATGGTTTCCTTGATTGGGGCACCGTCTAATTCGTCATTGCGAGCAACGCGAAGCAATCCAGAATGCCAGCGCCATTGACGGCCTCTGGATTGCCACGTCGCTTCGCTCCTCGCAATGACGGTGCAAAGAATTGAGCATTTCCTCACCCCGTCTTCTTCTTGGCGTGCAGTTGCGACAGGTCGACCGGGACCGAATTCTTGCGGTTGCCGAACAGGGTGGTCTTGGAAACGCCATCGGAGCAGCCGTTGCCGAAAGTGAAGCCGCAGCTCGACTTTTCCTCGAAGGTGTTGATCGATTCTTCGCGGTGGGTGCTGGGGATGACGAAACGATCCTCGTAGTTGGCGATGGCCATGTAGCGATACATTTCATCGGCCTGCGCGGCGGTCAGTCCAACCTGGTCGAGTGCAGCGGTATTGGGCTTGCCGTCGACCGACTTGCCGCGCATGTAGGCGCGCATCGCCAGCATGCGGTCGAGTGCGGTGATCACCGGCTTTTCCTTGCCGCCGGTGAGCAGGTTGGCGAGATAGGTGATCGGGATGCGCAACGACTTGGTGTCGGGAATGATGCCGTTCATCCCCATCTTGCCGGACTCGGCGGCGGCCTGGATCGGGGAGAGCGGCGGCACGTACCACACCATCGGCAGGGTGCGGTATTCCGGGTGCAGCGGGAAGGCGATCTTCCAGTCGATCGCCATCTTGTACACCGGGGACTTCACCGCGGATTCGAGCCAGGCTTCCGGGATGCCATCGGCACGTGCGGCGGCGATGACCTTGGGATCGCTCGGG
>JBGSTQ010000283.1:0-6558 GCA_041736375.1 Thiobacillaceae bacterium | reverse complement strand
GAACCCGATCTGCAGCCGGCAGTGGATGCTAGTCCCGAGCCAGCGTTCGAGGTGCAACCGCCGGTACCCAGCCCAGGGCAATGAGGGATTCCAGGTTCCGGCGCCGGGCCGGTTTCACGCTGATCGAGCTGGTCATCACCGTGGCCATCGTCGGCGTGCTCGCCCTGATCGCGGTGCCGCTGCTCGAAGTCGCCGCCCAGCGCCAGAGGGAGACCGAGCTGCACACCGCGCTGCGGCAGATCCGCGGGGCCATCGACGCCTACCACCAGGCGGTGCAGGAGAAGAAAATCGAGTCGCCCGCCGACGCTATCGGCTACCCGCCGAGCCTGGAAATCCTGGTCGATGGCGTGCCTGACATCACCCGGCCGGATCGGCGCAAGATCTATTTTCTGCGGCGGCTGCCGCGCGACCCGATGAACCCGGACAAGGAGCTGACGCCGGCGCAGAGCTGGGGCAAACGCAGCTACGAAAGTCCCGCCGACGCTCCGGCACCGGGCAAGGATGTCTACGACGTGTATTCATTGTCCGAAGACGTGGGGCTGAACGGCGTGCCCTACCGGGAGTTGTGAGCGTGATGAAACGCGGCTTTACCCTGATCGAGCTGCTGGTGGTGCTGGCGATTGTCGCCACCCTGCTGACGATTGCCGTGCCGCGCTATTTCCAGCACGTCGAGCGTTCCAAGGAAGCGGTGCTGAAGGAGAACCTGGCGACGGTGCGCGACGCCATCGACCAGTACCACGCCGATGCCGGCACCTGGCCGCCGACGCTGGAAAGCCTGGCCGAGCGGCGCTATCTGCGCAAGCTTCCGGTCGATCCGATCACCGAGCGCAGCGATACCTGGCAGATCATTCCGCCGCCTGAGGGTGAGACCGGCGTCTACGATATCCGCAGCGGGGCCGAGGGCACGGCGACCGATGGTCAGGCTTACAGCGACTGGTAAGCCGGGCGCGTACGGCGGGCAGGCAGGCTTTTCCTTCCTCGGTCTGCTGTTCCTGCTGGCGGGGATGGGCGTGGCGCTGGCGGCGCTCGGCACGATGTGGCATACCGCCGCGCAGCGCGAAAAGGAAAGTGATCTGCTGTTCATCGGTGACCAGTACCGCCGCGCCATCGAATCCTTCTGGAAAATACCGCTGCCGGTGGGAACCCCGCGACGACTGCCGAAGAATTTCGAGGAACTGCTCGAGGATTCCCGTTTCCCCAACACCGTCCGCCACCTGCGCAAGGTGTGGCGCGATCCGATGACGGGCGAAGCCGAATGGGGTCTGGTCAAGGAACCGGACGGCAGCCTTTCCGGGGTGTACAGCCTGTCGCAAGGGCGGCCGTTCAAGAGCGCCAACTTTCCGTCCGCTTACGAGCCATTCGAGGAAGCAGAAAGCTACCGTGAATGGATATTCCGCTTCGATGTCGAGAAGGCCCAGCGCGAAGCCCAGCAGGCCGCGAGAGCGGGTGGCGTGCGGTCGGCGGCGCCCAGCACGCGTCAGACCACGGAATGACAATTCGCAATAAAGAAGACCGGCTTGTCTTCTTTTTATGTGTTCATATAATTTATATTAAGCAATGTGCTTGATTCGTTCGCTGCGTGGGCGGCGGTTCTCATGTGTGCTTTGACAAAAAAGTGAAGGAGACAATCTTGGTGTTCAAGGGACAATGGAGACGCAATTTTGCAGTGTGGCTTGGCGTGGCGATGCTCGGCTGGGTCTTTTCCGGCGTTGGTGCGCATGCCGGCGCCGTCAATCACGGCAAGTTCGCCGTGCTGAAGCAGGAGTTCAAGTCCGGACCGGAAGTCACGCGTGCCTGCTTGACCTGCCATGACGAAGCCGCCGGCGAGGTCATGAAGACCCAGCATTGGACGTTGAGTTCGCTTAACCCGAGCACCGGGCAGATAGTAGGGAAGAAGAGCCTGGTCAACAATTTCTGCATCGGCATTGCCTCCAACTACCCGGATTGCACGTCCTGCCATGTCGGCTATGGCTGGAAGGACAAGAATTTCGACTTCAGCAACCAGGAGAATGTCGACTGCCTGGCGTGTCACGACACCACCGGCACCTACCGCAAGCCCTCGGGCCTTGCCGGGCATCCCGTTTACAAGGAAATGGAATTTCCACCCGGGTCGGGCCAGATTCTGCGACCGGTTGATCTGAGAAAGGTGGCGCAAAATGTCGGCAAGACCAGCCGCTACACGTGCGGTGCCTGCCACTACTACGGCGGACATGGCAATGGCGTCAAGCATGGTGACCTGGACGCCTCGCTGGAAGCGCCGGATCGCGAGCTGGATGTCCACATGGATGTGCTCGGTCTCGATTTCAGCTGCGCCACCTGCCACAGGGCCACCGGCCACAAGATTGCCGGCAGCCGCTTCCAGATGAACGTCAAACGCCCGGGCCCGCGTGTGCGCGGGATGCCGGAAGACAGCAATCCTGCAAGCTGCGAATCGTGCCATGGTGCTGCCCCGCATTCGATCGACACCATGGCGAAGATCAAGCCGATACCCGGTTTCACCAAGGTGGGGATGGCTGCCGTCGTGAACCAGCATAACAACAAGCTGGCTTGCCAGACCTGCCATATTCCTGCCATGGCGCGCGGCGGCGTTCCCACCAAATTGCTCTGGGACTGGTCGGCCGCAGGCAAGATGGGTCCGGATGGGAAACCCATGACCAAAGTAGATGCCAAGGGGCACACCATTTATGACTCGAAGCGGGGTACATTCGTCGTGGCCGAGAATGTTGTCCCGGAATATGTGTGGTTCAACGGCGTGGTTGAATACACCCTGCTGGGTGACAAGGTCAAGAAGGGCGAGGGCTATTTCCCGATCAACCGCTTTCGCGGCAGTCCGAATGACGGCAAGTCGCGAATCTGGCCGGTGAAGGTTTACCGTGGGGTGCAACCCTATGACCCGGTCAACCAGACGCTGGTCATCCCCAACACCTACGACGACGGCAGCAGTGGCTCATCCTACTTCGCCAGTTTCAATTGGGAAAAAGCGGTCGCCGCGGGAATGGCCGAAGTTGGCGCACCGTTCTCCGGCAAGGTGGATTTCATCAAGACCGAAATGCTCTGGCCGATTACCCACATGGTCGCGCCGAAGGAGAAGGCACTCGCCTGCACAGAGTGTCACAGCCGCAATGGCAGTCTCGCTGAAGGACGGATGAAGAAAGTCCCGGGCTTGAAGAAGGGTCCTCTGTTCAGGCTTAATCCCTGAGGGCTATTGATACCCGTGATTCGATCTGGTTTTGAATGAAAGGAAACATCATGAAAATGCAAAAACTGCTTCTCTTGAGTCTCGCCGCCCTGACGTTGGCCGCTCCGCTTGTGGCCGGCGCCTATGAAGGCAACTGGAAACGCGGCGACATCTATTACCGCATGGTCTGCTCCGACTGCCACAAGGGACAGCCCTGCGGACCGATTGGGCCGAACAGCCGCACCCGTGCCGAATGGACGTCCTACCTCGATGCCGACAAGCACGCCAAGGGCAAGGAAGCGCTGAAACCCTATTTCGGCAAGGCTTTCCGCGCCAGCATCGCCGGCAAGAACAAGGCGGCGGCGAAGTTCGCCGATGTGCCGGAGGACGAACTGTACGCCGACGTCCAGGCCCTGCTGATGCGCAGCGCCAAGGATGGCGACGCGCCGACCGGCTGCCGCTGAAGAGACCCATCTGAACTTTTCCTTCTTCCTTGTGGGGAGGAGCGAGGGGGTAGGTCGAGATGTCCCCTTGACGTCGACATCGCTATCCCCCGAATGACGAATTCAACAATAAGAGGAACGCGGCAATGAAGTCGTCCCTGTTTGAATCCACCGGCCTCAAGGCCGATTACGAAGCCGTCCTCGTCGAACCCTGGTCGCCTTATGTCGGCGCCATCCTGCTGCTGCTGGCGGTGTTCGCGCTGATGCTCTCGGGCGAATTCTGGGGCGTGTTCGGCGGCATCAAGTTGTGGGGCGACTGGTTCAACCATTTCATCGGCCTCGACAGTGTGCTGGGCATTCACGCGCCGGATTCGCCGCTGACCCACCGCCTGTCGCTGATGAACATCACGCTGGTGCTCGGTGCCTTCACCGCTGCGCTGCTGTCCCGCCAGTTCCGCTTCAACCGTCCGCCCAAACTCGAACTGATCTGGGGCGCGCTAGGCGGCAGCCTGATGGGAGTCGGCGCGGTGCTTGCCGGCGGCTGCACCGTCGGCGCCTTTTTCGTGCCGACCCTGCATGCCTCGCCGTCCGGCTTCGTCATGCTGGTGGGACTGATGATCGGGGCGGTGATCGGTCTCAAGCTGTTGATGTGGACGCTGGAGCACATCAGCTGGGGGATGGCGGCGCCGGTGCCCCAGCCGCTGTCGGCCACGACCCTGCGCATCTATCCCTGGCTTGCACTCGCCGTCATCGTCGGCATCCTGTGGTGGTCGACCAGCTGGTACGGCTCGCCGGACGAGAAAATCGCCTCGCGCGGCATCATCGTGGCGGCCGGTTTCGCCATCGGCTTCATCATGCACCGCTCGCGCTTCTGCGTCGCCCGCGCCGTGCGTGAGCCCTTCATGACCGCCGAAGGCGACATGACCAAGGCGGTGATTCTGGCTTTGGCGGTCGGCATCCCGGTCGCCTCGCTGATTTTCCAGGCTGAACTCCTCGATCCCTACACCGCCATTCCGCCGCGTTTCTGGCTCGGCTCGCTGCTCGGCGGCGTGGTCTTCGGCCTCGGCATGGTGTTCGCCGGCGGCTGCGGCACCGGTTCGCTGTGGCGGGTGGGGGAGGGCCATCTCAAGCTGTGGGTGGCGGTGTTCTTCTTCGCCTGGGTCGGCTCGATCGCCCACGCGCTGTTCGCCAAGTCCGGCCTGACCGTGTCGGAAATGAATCTCGACATGCTGGAAGAGAGCAAGCTCGGCATCCAGACCTTCTTCCCGGTGATGCTCGACGGCTGGGGCTGGACCTATATCGCCATCGGTGCCTTGCTGCTGCTGTGGTACCTGCTGGTGCGCTACAACGAGTCGAGCGAAAAATTCACCGTCGTCTGATTCGCACGGCAAACAGGCCCGCTTCAAGCGGGCCTGTTTGCGATTAGCGATCGCAGGCTTTCCCGCATCCCCGTTCTGGGCGAAAATCACATCCTTTGCCGTGCGGCCTGATTACCGGCCGGCCGCGGCTGCAAGACTAGAGGATGCCAGCACCATGCTGCTGATGATCGACAATTACGACAGCTTCACCTACAACCTGGTGCAGTATTTCGGCGAACTGGGCGAGGAGGTGGTGGTCGTGCGCAACGACGAGATCGACCTCGCCGGCATCGCCGCGTTGAAGCCAGACCACATCGTCGTCTCGCCCGGCCCCTGCACCCCCAACGAGGCCGGCGTGTCGGTGCCGCTGATCAGGGAATTCGCCGGCACGATCCCCATCCTCGGCGTCTGCCTCGGCCACCAGAGCATCGGCCAGGCCTTCGGCGGCAAGATCGTGCGCGCCAAGGAACTGATGCACGGCAAGACCTCGATGATCCATCACCTGGATACCGGTGTGTTCAAGGGACTGCCCAACCCGTTCCGCGCCACCCGCTACCATTCGCTGGTGATCGAGCGTGAATCGCTGCCCGATTGCCTGGCCATCACCGCCTGGACCGATGATGGCGAAATCATGGGCGTGCGCCACAAGACCCTGGCCGTCGAAGGCGTGCAGTTCCACCCCGAGTCGATCCTCACCGAACACGGGCACGCGATGCTGGCGAATTTTTTGAAGGAAACAGCGCCGGCTGCCGGAGCCCCTCCCCCTTGACGGGGGAGGGGTTGGGGAGAGGGTGGGGCATAACCAAGACACATGTCATCATCGATGTCCTCACTGCTGCAACGAGCCCGTGAACTGCGTAAAAACTCCACCGATGTTGAGAGGCTGTTGTGGAAACATCTGCGCGCCAAGCGCCTCGCGCCATCCAAGTTCAAGCGTCAGGAGCCGATTGGCAACTACATCGTGGATTTTGTTTGCTACGAGTCGCGGCTGATTATCGAACTGGATGGTGGACAGCATGCTGATCAACATGAGTACGATGACAAACGCACGGCTTGGCTTGAGTCTCAAGGCTTTGTCATGCTGCGATTCTGGAATAATGACGTGACCGAAAACCTGGAGAGCGTGGTGCAACGTATCCTCGATTGCCTGGGCGCATCCACCCTCTCCCCCGGCCCCTCCCCCGTCAAGGGGGAAGGGAGAAAAACATGACCTACAAAGACCTGCTGACCATTCTTCTCGACCGTCAGGACCTGCCGCGCGATGCCATGCTCGCCGCGATGCACGCGTTGATGGGCGGCGAATACACCCCGGCACAGATTGCCGGCTTCCTGGTGGCGATGCGGATGAAGGGCGAAACCGTGACCGAGATCGCCGCCGCGGCCGAAGTGATGCGCGAACTGTCGATCAAGGTACCGCTCGCCGGCGTCGAACATCTGGTCGACACCTGCGGTACCGGCGGCGACGGTGCCCACACCTTCAATATTTCCACCGCAGCCACCTTCGTTGCCGCAGCTTGCGGCGCGCACGTCGCCAAGCACGGCGGGCGCTCGGTGTCGTCCACCTCCGGCAGCGCCGACG
>JBGSTQ010000279.1:0-7835 GCA_041736375.1 Thiobacillaceae bacterium | reverse complement strand
CGTCCTTGTCGGCGAGCATTCCCACCACGGCAAGGGTGCGCCCGGGCAGGGGATTTTCCTTCAGCGTCGCCGCCAGTGCGCGGGCTGCTTCCGGGTTGTGCGCCACATCCAGCACGGTCTCCGGCTTGCCGCCGAGGCGCTGAAACCTTCCCGGCACGCAGGCACCGATCAAGCCCTGGACAATCGCCGCCGCAGTCACCGGCAGTTTTTCCTCTAGGGACTCCAGCGCGGCCAGCGCGGCCGCCGCATTGCGCAGCTGATACGCTCCCGCCATCGCAGGCAGGGGCAAACCGGGAAGCGTCCAGTTCCGTCCCGCGTAAGTCCAGATTCCGTCCTGCCGGCTTGCGCGAAAATCCTGGTTGATGCAAAGCAGCGCTGCGCCGATATGCTCAGCGTGTTCGAGCAGGCTGGCCGGCGGTTCGGGGTCGGCGCAGACCGCCGGACGGCCTGCCCTATAGATGCCGGCCTTTTCGAAGGCGATTTTTTCGCGGGTATCGCCGAGATAGTCCATGTGGTCGAGATCAACGCTGGTGACGATGGCCGCATCGGGATCGAACACGTTGACCGCGTCCAGCCGCCCCCCCAGACCGACTTCCAGAATCGCCACCTCGACTTCGGACTCGATGAACTGCAGCATCGCCCCGAGGGTGCCGAATTCGAAGTAGGTCAGGGAAACGTCGCCGCGCGCGGCGTCGATCTTTTCGAATGCCGCGACCAGCTTGGCATCCTCTGCCTCGACCCCGGCCACCCGCACCCGCTCGTTGTAGCGCAACAGATGTGGAGAGGTATAGAGGCCGGTTTTGTAGCCGGCGGCGCCGAGGATGGCTTCGAGATAGGCGCAGGTGGAGCCTTTGCCGTTGGTGCCGCCGACGGTGATGATCGGAAAGACGGGCGCGAGTCCGAGCGCGTCCCTGGCCCGTCGCACCCTGTCCAGCCCGAGTTCGATGGCGCTGGGATGCAACCGCTCCAGCCGCGCCAGCCAGGTTTCGAGAGAAGTCGGGGCTATCAAGATCATTTCACCGCAGAGGACGCGAAGGCGCGCGAAGGAATTCGACTACACGGACCGGCCTGCGTAGCCCTGGTCCCGACTTGCGTTGCCTTGGCGTGCCTTCGCGTACTTCGCGGTCAGATCGTTTTTTACAAATCTCAGGCAGCCAGCGCGGGCCGGCCCATCATCATCGCCAGGGTCGTCGCCAGTTCGTCGCGCATCTGGCGGCGGTCGATGATGCGGTCGATCGCGCCCTTCTCCTGCAGGAACTCCGAGCGCTGGAAGCCTTCGGGCAGGGTTTCGCGCACGGTCTGCTCGATCACCCGCGGGCCGGCAAAGCCGATCAGCGCGTTCGGTTCGGCGATGATGAGGTCGCCGAGCATGGCAAAGCTGGCCGACACCCCGCCCATGGTCGGATCGGTCAGCACCGAAATGAAGGGCAGGCGGTGGCGCGACAGCTGCGTCAGCGCCGCCGAAGTCTTGGCCATCTGCATCAGCGAAAACAAGCCCTCCTGCATGCGCGCGCCGCCGCTGGCGGAAAAGCAAACGAACGCCGAGCGCGAGACGATCGCCGCCTCGATGCCCTGAACGAATCGCTCGCCCACCACCGAGCCCATCGAGCCGCCCATGAACTTGAACTCGAACGCCGCCGCCACCACCGGTATGTGCTTCACGCTGCCGCCCATCACTACCATGGCATCAGTCTCGGACGTGGCGGACTGGGCTTCTTTCAGGCGGTCGGGATATTTCTTGCTGTCCTTGAATTTCAGCGGATCGAGCGGCGTCACATGGGCGCCGATTTCGTGCCGCCCCTCGGCGTCGAGCAGCAGATCCAGACGATGTCGCGCACCGACGCGGTGGTGATGACCGCACTTGGGACACACCTCGAGATTGCTCTCGAGATCCGCGCGATACAGCACCTCGTTGCATGCCGGACACTTCGACCACAGCCCTTCCGGCATCGATTTGCGCGCTTCCACCCGACGCTTGATTTTCGGCGGCAGTATTTTCTGAAACCAGCTCATGGTCTTCTCCCCTATTTCGACGCCGCGTCCACACCGCGGCGCAAACCCTGCACCAGCGTCCTGACGCGGTTGACGACTTCGCCTTCCGGCGCGTTTTCGATTTCGTTGACGATGCGGCTGCCCACCACCACGGCGTCGGCAATGCGCGCCACCGCTTCGGCCGTCGCCGCGTCGCGGATGCCAAAACCTACGCCGACCGGCAGGCTGCAATGCTTGCGCACCATGGCGAGCTTTTCCGCGACCTCAACGGTGTCGAGGTTGGCCGAACCCGTCACGCCCTTCAGCGAGACGTAATAGATGAAGCCCCCTGCCGCCGCGGCGACCTGCTCCACTCGCGCTTCCGGTGTGGTCGGCGACAGCAGGAATATGGGATCCAGGCCGTGCGCCTTGAACACGTCGGCCACCCCGTGCGATTCCTCGGGCGGAATATCCACCGTCAGCACGCCGTCCACGCCTGCCGCCTTCGCAGCCAGGGCAAAGGTTTCATACCCCATGTGCTCGACCGGATTGGCATAGCCCATCAGCACCACCGGCGTGGTCGTGTTGGTCTTGCGGAAATCCGCCGTCATTGCCAGCACATCGCGCAGCCCGACCTTGTTCGCCAGCGCCCGCTCGGAAGCACGCTGGATCACCGGGCCGTCGGCCATCGGATCGGAGAACGGCACCCCCAGCTCGATGATGTCCGCCCCCGCCTCCACCAGCGCGTGCATCAGCGGCACCGTCATCGCCTTGCCGGGGTCGCCTGCGGTTATGAAGGTGATCAGGGCTGTCTTGTTTTGCGCCTTCAGCGCGATAAAGGTCTGGCCGATGCGGCTCATGGTTCGTTCTTCTGAAAGTGATCGGGTCAATTAAGGTGGGGGACTTAAAGTTCGATCCCCGACACCTTCGCCACGGTGTTGATGTCCTTGTCGCCACGTCCCGAGAGGTTCACCAGGATGACCTGGTCCTTGCCCAGGGTGGGTGCGAGCTTCTTGGCGTACGCCACGGCATGGCTGGATTCGAGCGCGGGAATGATGCCTTCGAACCGGCACAGATCGTGGAAGGCGGCCATGGCTTCATCGTCGTCGATCGCGACGTATTCGGCCCGTCCGGTGTCCTTGAGATAGCTGTGCTCAGGGCCAACACCGGGATAGTCGAGACCGGCGGAGACCGAGTGGGTTTCGATGATCTGGCCATTTTCATCCTGCATCAGATAACTGCGGAAACCGTGCAGCACGCCCGGGGTACCGGCCGACAGCGGCGCCGCGTGCTTGCCGGAGGCGATCCCGGAACCGCCCGCCTCGACGCCGATCAGGCGGACATTTTCATGCGGGATATAGGGATGGAAAATGCCGATGGCGTTGGAGCCGCCGCCGACGCAGGCGATCACCGCATCGGGCTGGCGACCGATCATTTCCGGCATCTGCACGATGCATTCACGACCGATGACGCACTGGAAATCGCGCACCAGCATCGGATAAGGATGGGGCCCGGCGGCGGTGCCGAGAATGTAGAAGGTCGACTCGACGTTGGTGACCCAGTCGCGCATCGCCTCGTTCAACGCATCCTTCAGCGTTCTGGAACCACTGGACACCGGCACCACGGTCGCGCCCAGCAGTTTCATGCGAAAGACGTTCGGCGCCTGGCGCTGCACGTCCTCGGCGCCCATGTAGACCACGCATTCCATGCCGTAGCGCGCGGCGACTGTCGCCGAGGCCACGCCGTGCTGGCCGGCACCGGTTTCGGCGATGACGCGCTTCTTGCCCATGCGACGTGCCAGCAGCGCCTGCCCGATGGTGTTGTTGATCTTGTGCGCGCCGGTGTGGTTGAGGTCTTCGCGCTTGAGGTAGATCTGTGCGCCCCCGTACTGTTCGGACAGGCGCCTGGCGTGATAGACCGGGCTGGGGCGGCCGACATAATGCTTCAGCTCGTATTCGAATTCGGCGATGAAGGCCGGGTCCTGGCGCGCTTTTTCATACTCGATGCGCAGTTCGTCGAGCGCCGCCATCAGGGTTTCGGAGACGAAGATGCCGCCGTAGGGGCCGAAGTGTCCGGTCGAGTCGGGTAGATCGGTGAGTTTCATGATGCTTTTGCCTTCGCAATGAATTGCGCGATGAGTTGTGGGTCCTTGATACCTTTCGCTGCCTCGACCCCGCTGCTGACGTCCACTGCCCAGGGACGCACTTCACGGACGGCGTCGGCGACATTGGCCGGGGTCAATCCACCCGAAAGGATCACCGGTTTGGGCAGATCGGGCGGGATCAGGTTCCAGTCGAAGCTTTCTCCCGTCCCTCCGGGCACCCCGGGCACATAGGCATCGAGCAGCAAGCCGCGCGCAGTCGCGTAATCAGCCGCGCATTTTAGCAAATCCGTATCACGGTTCACGCGCACCGCCTTGATATAGGGCTTGCCGAACGAGGCGCAGTAGTCGGCAGGCTCATCGCCATGAAACTGCAGCAGGTCGAGCGGCGCCAGCGCCAGTACACTTTCGACAAAGCCCGGCGCGGCATCGACAAACAATCCCACCGAGGTCACGAATGGCGGCAACGAGGCACACAGGGCGGCGGCCTGAGCGGCGCTGACCTGGCGCGGGCTTTTTTCGTAGAACACGAAACCCAGTGCATCGGCGCCGGCATGGGCGGCCAAAAGTGCGTCCTGCAATCGGGTGATGCCGCAGATTTTTACACGAACGGCCATCGTTCAGAGGTTTCCGCCAGACCAAACCCTGAAGGATACCGGATGTGCGTCAGATAGAGTCCGGCGGCGTCGAAGGTCGGCGCCGCGCAGGTACGATCACGGCCCGCCAGCAGTTCACCCATCCAGTCGGGCGACTGGTTGCCGGCACCGATATGCACCAGGCTGCCTATCAGGTTGCGGACCATGTGGTGCAGAAAGCCGTCGGCGCGGAAGTCGCAAAGCAGATAATCGCCGTGCCGGGCGATGTGGGCGAGGCGCATATCCTTGACCGGCGATTTGGCCTGGCATTCGGCAGCACGGAAAGCGGAAAAATCGTGCCGGCCCATGAGGTACGCGGCGGCCGCGTTCATCGCCGCCTCGTCCAGCGGCCGGTGATGCCAGCCGACCCGACCGCTGTTGAGCCCGGGACGCACCTGGTGATTCAGCAGCACATAGCGGTAGCCGCGTTCGATGGCGGCAAAGCGCGCATGGAAGGTTTCATCCACTAGCCGTGCCCACAGCACCGCCACGCCGTTCGGCAAATGGCTGTTGACGCCGCGCACCCAGGCGGTAAGGGGACGATCCGCCGCGGTGTCGAAGTGGGCGACTTGAAAAGCTGCGTGTACGCCGGTGTCGGTCCGCCCGGCCGCCGTTACCACGACCCTCTCGCCGGCGATCGCCGACACGGCTGACTCCAGGGCATCCTGCACGCCGCAGCCTGAGGGTTGCGACTGCCAGCCGCAAAAGCCCACGCCGATGTATTCCAGAGCAACGACTATGCGCATGTCAACAAGACGAGGAGGAACAGAGCCGCGAGTATGGCGGCGCTATCGCCCCATTGCCAGCGTTCGGTCTGGAGACGGTAGGTGTCAGGTCCGCTGTCGAACCGCCGGGGATCGCGCAGTGCGTCGATCCAGCGCGTGCCGCGTGGCGCGCGCTCGACATACTCCAGGGTCAGGCCCATGCGCACGGCGAATGCCCGGCGGTCGAATCCCAGGCGTTCCAGGGGCCAGCTCAAGGCATAGAGCCCGTAAATCAGCCGGGGGCGAGGCGTTCCGGCCAACAGCACGGCCAGCCCGGCAAGCATCAGTGCCAGCCGCGCCAGACGCAGCGCGCCCTGCTGAGCCCCTTCCAGGGTCGGGCTCAGCCAGTCCAGTTCGGGCCAAAGCAGCGCACCGGGCAAGGCCCAAGCATAGGCGACAAACAGCGCCAGAAACAGCCAGCGGGTTCGGCGCAGCAAGCGCAGGATCTCGATGCGGGCGGGTGGAAAGAGAAAGGCCGTCGCAGTTGCGACGGCCAAGAAAAGAAGCTGCGGCAGTGCGGCCAGTTCGACCCCGACTGCCCACCCGCACCACAACAGGATGCGGGCGGCGGCATGCGGGAATCTAGCCAAGCGAATTCAACATGCCCGTTGCATCCGCCTTCTGCCTGTCGCTGCCTTCGGCAATGACTTCGTTGAGGATTTCGCGTGCGCCTTCCTTGTCGCCCATTTCCAGGTAGGCGCGCGCAAGGTCGAGTTTGGTGGCAACTTCGTCGAGTTCCAGGTCGCTGCCGCCCGACTCGCCCAGATCGAGGTCGAGGTCGCTGAAGTTGAAGGCGCTGTCCGGACCGTTGTCATCCGCTTCGAGACCAAGGTCGAGCTTCAGCTCATCCGGGGATTCGGAGCCGCCGAAATCCGCCAGATCGAAGTCGAGTCCCTGGGTCGGCACAAAACCGGATTCGGCTTTCGCCTCGGGCTCGTCCTTGCGGTCGAACTGCAGGACATCGCCGGCGGTTTCGAATTCAAGTGGCGTGCTCGCTGTCACCGGCCCGGAATCGGGCATATCGGCGATCACCGGCGAGCTTGAGGGTGCCTCGGGTTCCGCCGCCAGGGTGTCCATGGCAACGGCACCGCCGGCAATTGCCGAAGTCGCCGCGACGGTGGTGGCCGATGCGGCGAAATCCGCGGCTGCCGCCTTTTGGGTTCCGCCATACAGCGGATTGGTCGGATCGATGCTGCGCCCCATCTCGCAGGCCTTGTTCCACAGCGGGCCTGGCTGGCTGCCGAGCGCCGCGTAGAGTTCGCCCGCCGCCGCCTCGAAGGCAGCGGTATTGCGGCGTGCCGCATAAATCTCCAGCAGCTTGACGCGAATCTCGGGACGATCGGGGGTCTTGGTGATCGCTTCCTTGAGGATTTCCTCAGCCTGGGCATCGCGGCCATAGGCCATGTAGACCTCGGCTTCGGCGATCGGATCGACGTCATGGGTGTCGATCGTTCCCAGACCGGCCTGACTGAAATCGGTGAGGAAAGAGGTGTCGCCGGTATTCACGCTGCCGCCGGAGGCAGCGCCGATGACCGTATTGGGGCGCACATCGCCACCGCTCATGATGCTGTCGTCCATCGCCAGACCGGGCTTGCGGCGACGGCCGCCGGCCATCATGAACCACAGCATTCCGCCCAGGCCGATGACCGCGGCACCGGCGCCCCAGTAAAGCGGGTTGGCCAACAGCGGGTCATACCAGTTGGTCGCGGGTGTGGGCGCAGGGGCCTGTACCGCTGGAGCAACCGAAGCAGCCGGAGCCGGTGCCGGCGGCGCTTTCGCCGCGCCAGCCAGGGCCTGTTCCTTCATGTTGACCAGTTCCTGCATGTCCTGGACCTGCTTTTCCAGCAAGGCAACCCGTTCGCTGGACTCCTTGAGCGCGCGCTCGCGCGCCAAAGCGTCTTCTTCCTGGGCGCGCAGCTTTTCCTGCAGGGCACGGGCTTCGTTCTCTGCGGTGGCGCCTGCTGCGGGCGGCGTCACCTTGGACAATTTCAGCACATCCTTCTGGGCTTCCGGCGCGGGTTTGGCGCGGTCGTCCACCTTGGCGGTAATCTGCCCGCTGGCAGCCTGTCCCGGAGTGGCCTGCTCGGCCGGCGCGGGCGCCTGCGCCACGGCATCGGCCAGTTTCTGGCGGTAGGCGCGCCAATCATCCGCCTGCAGCTTGATTTCGCGACGGGCGTCCTTTTGCGTGACGGCGCCGATCTTCTCGGCATCCGGCACTTTCAGCTTCGCCCCCGCCCGCAAGCGGTTCATGTTGCCGTCAAAGGCCTTGGTGTTCTCGCGATAGAGCCCCACCAGGGTCTGCTCCAGACTGACGCCTTCGGGGCGCACTCGGCGGGCAATGCCGGCCAGCGTGTCACCGCGGCG
>JBGSTQ010000275.1:0-2742 GCA_041736375.1 Thiobacillaceae bacterium | reverse complement strand
GCAGGCCGAGGCGGGCGAGCAGGCTGTCGACACGCTCCGTCCGCCCGATCAGCAGCAGCGGCCACTGACCGGGCAGGCTTTTGCCGTCATCGAGGGTCAGAGCTTCGGGCTCGCTGTCGAGCAGTCGTTCGGCGAGCGCTGTGGCCGCTCCGCGCAGCTCGGGATCAGCATCCGCCAGCAGCAGGCCGGCGCGTGGTGCGACGAAGACTTCGCGCAGGATCGGCGGGAAATAGGCAGGATCGAGGCGCCGCCAGAGGCGGTAGTCCGGATCGAGGTCGACCGCGCTGACGCGATCGGGTGCGGGGAGAGCGATGCGTGAACGGGGGCCGTTCACGTCCACCCAGCGCACCGCCTGCCTGTCCGCAAGGATCAGCCGCAGCGGGACTTTCAGGCTATAGGGGGCGCCGTTCTGCTCCACGGCGAGGCCGAGATGTCCATCCGACCAGAACGCCTCGGCAAGACGCAGGCGCGGCGCACCCGCGCGTTCGACCCACTGCCTGAAGAAGGCAGCGAGGTCGCGCCCGGAGGCGTTGGTGAAGGCCCGCTGCAGGTCGACCCAGCCGGCGCGCCGGAAACGATGGCGTTGCCAGAATAGCCGCAGCCCCTTCTCGAAGGCTTCCTCGCCGAGGGTGTCGCGCAGCATCAGGAACAGCATCGCCGACTTGTTGTAGCCGACGATGGAAGACAGGCCATGATGACGCGCAGTAAAGGCGGCCAGCGGGGTGTCTTCCGCTTCCGGCACTGCGGCGAGGTCGCGCAGCCAGCCCAGACGAGCAATCTGCGCCGCCTCGGCCGACTGCTCTTCCTGGTAGGCGTAGTCGGCCATGAAGGTGGTGAGGCCCTCGGACCAGTTGCCTGACTCCCAGTCCGGCCACACGCCGTTGCCCCACCAGTTGTGCAGCACCTCATGCCCGAGCGAGGTGGCGCGGATGAAGGGCAGGCGCAGCACGTCGCGCCCGAGGTAGGTGAGACTGGGCATGCCGAAGCCGGTGGGCAGGGGGCTCGCCACCACGCTGAATGAATCGAAGGGGTAGGGGCCGATTTGGCGGCTGTAGCGGGTGATATAGCGGGTCGAGTCGGCGAGATAGCCGTCGGACAGATCGGCCATGTCCGGATAGAAGTAGGTGCGAATGCGCAGGGCGGGCTCAGCAGGGCGGTCGACCAGGCGTTCGGCGACGCTATAGGGACCGGCCATCAGGTCGATGCCTTCGATGGGATGGGGGAAGTCGAACTCGGCCCGGTAGGCCGGCCCCGCTTCTTCGTGCACCAGGGTCCCCGGAACCAAGCCCTTCTGTCCGGCAGGCAACTCCAGGCGCAGGCGGTAGCTGAACGGAACGCCGGGATCGGGATACCAGCCGCTGCCGGCGGGCAGATAGCTGCCGCGGACATCGGCCATGGGAGGCAGGCGCCCGAGCACCTCCCGGTGATCGAGATCGGGCAGGGGCGACAGCTGGCCGCGGTAATGCGCTTGCAGGCGGTGGGGACCGGGGCCGTCCAGTTTCATCCGGTAGCGCCCGGCGGAGGCGTCTTCCGCGGACAATGCCGGCGAGCGGCCGTCGACGAGAAGTTGCTTCACGCTCAGGTTCGGCACAAGAGCGAAATTCAGCGTATCGCCCTGAAAAGTAAGGGTGCTCGTGGCTTCGAACTGGCGCGTTTCGGGATCGAGCTGGATGTCCAGCTCCAGATGCGGGGGCGGCTTTGAATCCGCCTGCGCCAGAGCCGGCAGCCCGAGCAGGACGAAGAGGAGTGCAAACAGGCGGATCAAGGCTGGACCGGAAAACGCACGATCATTTCGATCAGATCCGCGCCACGCCGGATCTGCAGGGGCAGCCAGGTGCCGGCTGGTTGACGCTGGATCGTGCTGCGAAAATCCTCGATCCCTGCAGGCTTGCGGCCTGCAGCTGCCACCACGATATCGTCCGTCCTGAGGCCGCTTTGTTCGGCCAGGCTGCCGGCCATCACGCCCTCGATCAGCACGCCATCGTCTGCCTTGGCGAGCCGCACGCCCAGGCGCGGCGGGGGGCTGGCAGTTTGCGGCTGCGGCGGGATGATGAAGACGGCGTCGGCCAGTCTTGCCGTCAGCCCGGTGCAGGCCTGGTCACTGGGCCAGGTCAGCAGGCCGCTTTGCTGGGTCACCCCGAGGCTGTTGAGCTGATGGGGCACGCCGTGGCCGTGCTGGATGTGCCCCGCCCCGAGTATGCCGACCACCAAACGCTGCGGATGCGAGCGCAGATGACCGGCGATGCCCTCGGCCATGGCCCGATCCCAGACGATCTGGGCCGCGACGAAATATTCGAAGCGGCCTGCGTCCCTCTGCAGTTCGGCGTGGCTGTCGAAAACCGCTTTCAACGCATTGCGGTAGTCCTCTCCCGGCGGTTCCGGGTCGCCTACCCCCTCACGCCGATCCTGCGGCAGGGCGTTCCAGCCCTGAGCGCCGACCTCCCGGATCAGGCCGCGATCGACATTGAGCGCCAGCATCGGCAGACGATGCTGGCGCGCGAAGCGGAACAGCGGCAGATAAAGCCGGGAATCGTAGCCCCAGACCTTGTCCCACTCGGCCTGTCTGAGGAATTCGGCTTCTGACAGTTCGCCCGCAACCCAGCGGTCGAGGACCGGCTGCACCCGGCGCGGGAACATCTCGAAGCCGACCGCGATGTCGGGGCGTCGCCCGTGCAGGGCGGTCAGGACGTCGAGCTGCCAGCGATGATCGTCGGCGCGGTCGTGGGTTTCGCCCAGCAGCAC
>JBGSTQ010000269.1:0-3075 GCA_041736375.1 Thiobacillaceae bacterium | reverse complement strand
CGCTACCCGCAGGGCACCCGCATGTTCGGCAAGGTCGCGAACCTGACCGACTACGGCGCGTTCGTCGAGATCGAAGAAGGCATCGAAGGTCTGGTTCACGTCTCCGAAATGGACTGGACCAACAAGAACGTCAGCCCCTCGAAGATGGTGCAGCTGGGTGACGAAGTCGAGGTCATGGTGCTCGACATCGACGAGGACAAGCGCCGCATCTCGCTCGGCATGAAGCAGTGCAAGTCCAATCCGTGGGAAGACTTCTCGATGAACCACAAGAAGGGCGACAAGGTCAGCGGCGCGATCAAGTCGATCACCGACTTCGGCGTGTTCATCGGTCTGCCCGGCGGCATCGATGGCCTGGTTCACCTGTCCGACCTGTCGTGGAGCGTTCCCGGCGAAGAGGCCGTGCGCAACTTCCGCAAGGGCCAGGACGTGGAAGCCGTGGTGCTGGGCATCGATCTCGAGCGCGAGCGCATCTCGCTTGGCATCAAGCAGCTTGAAGGCGATCCGCTGACCAGCTATGCGACCGGCCACGAGAAGGGCAGCATCGTCAAGGGCACCATCAAGACCGTGGAACCCAAGGGCGCCACCGTGCAGTTGGACAGCGACATGGAAGGCTACCTGCGCGCATCCGAAGTCTCGCGCGACCGTGTCGAAGACATGCGCAGCCACTACAAGGAAGGCGACGAAATCGAAGCCATGATCATCAACGTCGATCGCAAGAACCGTGTGATCAACCTGTCGATCAAGGCCAAGGACGTGACCGAGCAGGATTCCGCGATGAAGAAATTCGCCGCCGAGTCCGCCGCGGCCGCGACCGGTTCGACCAACCTCGGCGCCTTGCTCAAAGCCAAGCTCGACAACAAGAGCGCCGAGTAATCAGCGATGACCAAGTCCGAGCTGATCGCTCAACTTGCGGCGCGGCATACGCAATTTTCGGTTGCGGATATCGAGCTGGCGGTGAAGACCATACTCGACGCCCTGGCGAAGAACCTGTCCCGCGGCAAGCGTATCGAAATTCGCGGGTTCGGCAGCTTCAGTCTGAGCTACCGTCCCGCGCGCCTCGGCCGCAACCCCAAGTCGGGCGAGCGTGTCCAGGTGCCCGCGAAGCATGTGCCGCACTTCAAGGCCGGCAAGGAGTTGCGTGACCGGGTCGATTTCCCGGTCTGAGCAGTCAGCGAGCAACATTGAAACGGCGCCTTTCGGCGCCGTTTTCTTTTTCAAATCAGCCTGCAAAGGTAGAATGCACGATCCGGGCCAACCAAGACAGAACGGTCTGACTGCTCCTGCCATCATGAAGAACTTTACGCACTACCTGGGCTTGGCTCTGAAACTGCTGGTATTCGTGCTGGTGCTGGGCTTTGCCCTGAAGAACAGCCATACGGTGGCCTTTTACTCCTATCTGGGCTACGAATGGTGGGCGCCTCTTGCGGTGATGCTGCTGGTGGCCTTTGTTCTCGGCGCGCTCACCGGGCTGCTGTCCCTGATGCCCTATCTTTTCCGCTTGCGCCGCGAGGCGGCTGCAAATCGCCGCAGTGCCGAAAAGAACGAGCCTTCACCTACTGACATCGTGGTGTAAGCGGAATGGAATTCGAGTTCTGGTGGCTGCTGGTCTTTCCGCTTTTCTTCATCTTCGGCTGGCTGGCTGCCCGGGTCGATATTCGTCAGGTCGTCACCGAATCGCGTGCGCTGCCCAATTCCTATTTTCGCGGCCTGAATTACCTGCTGAACGAGCAGCCTGACAAGGCGATCGAAGCTTTTCTCGAAGTCGTCAAGCTCGAACCTGAAACGATCGATCTGCACTTTGCGCTGGGTGGCCTGTTCCGCCGCCGCGGCGAGATTGACCGCGCCATCCGCATGCACGAAAACCTGCTCGAGCGCGAAGGTCTGGCCGAGGAGCTTCGTCTGCGGGCGATGAGTGAACTCGGCCAGGATTATCTCAAGGCCGGTTTGCTGGATCGCGCGGAAAGCGTGTTCACCAAACTGCTGAAAACCCCGCAACACGGGCTGGCGCGAAAATACCTGCTGGAAATTTACGTGCAGGAGAAGGACTGGGACAAGGCCGTCGAAGCGGCGCACAGCCTGGAGAAGGACACCAGCCGACCGCTGAACGCGGAGATCGCCCATTTCCATTGCGAGCTTGCGATGCTCGAGTCGGCCAAGGGCAACCCCGAGCGGGCAGCCGAGAAGCTGCAGGAGGCCCTGCGGATCAACCGCCAGTCGGTACGCGCCAACCTGATGGCGGGCGATCTCGAAGCAGCCGTCGGGCATCACGAGGCGGCCATCGCCAACTGGCGTCTGGTGGAAGCGCAGAGCGCAAGCCACATGGCGCTGGTGCTGGATCGGGCGCTCGCCAGCTACCGGCAGCTGGGGCGACTCGACGAGGGCGTGCAGTGGCTGCGCGCCCTGTATGCGCGCCATCCGACGGAGGACGTATTCAATGCGCTGTATCTGGTGGTCTCGGAAACGCAGGGTGCGGAGGCCGCCAGCCAGTTGGCGCGCGAGGAACTCCGGCGCAACCCCAGCCTGCGAACCCTGGACCGCCTGCTCGAGGCGGACCTGGTGAATGCCGCGCCCGAGCAACGCGAATTGCTGCAACTGGAAAAGAGCCTGGTGCAGCAGCACAGCCAGCGCATGATGCGCTATCAGTGCGGCAGCTGCGGCTTCAAGGCCAAGCAGTATTACTGGCGCTGCCCCGCCTGCGGACGCTGGGACAGCTTCGACCCCGAGCGGCGCGAGAGCGAGGGCTGACGCAGGATGCAAGCTACAAGTTGCAGGATCCCAGGAACGTGGTGAATTCGAACAGGATTATTGTGGCGCTGGATTATGCCGACGCGGCGTCGGCGCTGGCGCTGGTGGACCGGCTCGATCCGTCGCTGTGCCGGCTCAAGGTCGGCAAGGAACTGTTTGTCGTGGCCGGTCCGGAACTGGTTCGGGCGCTGGTGGCGCGCAGTTTCGAGGTGTTCCTCGACCTCAAGTTTCACGATATTCCCAATACCGTGGCGGCGGCCTGCCGTGCCGCCGCCGGACTTGGCGTATGGATGATGAACGTCCATGCCTCGGGCGGCCGCCGCATGATGG
>JBGSTQ010000221.1:0-9450 GCA_041736375.1 Thiobacillaceae bacterium | reverse complement strand
CGCTTCGGCCTGGCCGGCGTGCTGGGCGTATTCCTCGGGTCGTTCGCGGTCGTCTACAGCCAGCTGCTGCCGCCCGAGGTCGCCTTGCGGATCGCCCTGGGGGCGGCCGCGGGCGCCTGGCTGATCGGCTATCTGCCGCGTTTCCTCCAGCCCTTCAGCTCGACTCTCGATTATGTCTCCAGCGTAGGCAAGTTCGCACTGATTGCGGCGCCGCTCGGCTGCGCGGTGAGTGCGCTGGTCGGCGTGTCCAGCCTGTACTTTTTCAACGACATGGCCGGCAGCATGTTCCTGCGTGCCCTGTGGGTGTGGTGGCTGGGTGACCTGCTCGGGGTGTTCCTGATCGCGCCGTTGCTGCTGACCGGCCTGAACAACGAAATGTTGCCGCGCGGATACCCTGCCCGCATCGAGGGGCTGCTGATGCTGCTCGGCATGTTTCTGCTAACCCTGCTGATGATGCGTTACGCTCAGCCACTGCGGGCGGCAGAAGTGGTGATCTTCGTGCTGCTGCCCTTCGTGTTGTGGTCGGCGCTGCGGTTTTCGGCCACCGTCACGAGTCTGGCGATCCTGCTGGCGGGGGTGATCGTGACAGGCGTGGTGGTCAGCACCGGGGGCAGCATCGGCAGCACGGTCGAGGCACGTGACGTCTTCGCACTGCAGGTGAGCCTGATCACCCTGGCGCTGGGCGGCCTGTTCGTCTCGGCGGCCCTGACCGAGCGACGCTACTCCGAGATACGCCTCGACATGCTGGCCAATCACGATCCGCTGACCGGCCTGCCCAATCGCGCCTATTTCCAGGATTTTCTCGGGCACGCGCTGGCGCGGGCGCAGCGCGAGCGGTATCAGCTTTCGCTGCTGTTCATCGACCTCGACCGCTTCAAGAACATCAACGACTCGGAGGGGCACGAGGTGGGCGACCAGGTGTTGCGCATCGTTGCCAACCGCCTGGAGGACCAGCTGCGGGCCGACGATTTTGTCGCCCGCCTCGGTGGCGACGAATTCGCCGTCATCCTCACCCACCCGCCGACCCCGCGCGCCGCCAGCCGCGTGGCGCGGAAACTGTCGCTGGCCATGTCCGAACCGTTCAAGCTGAAGCAGCGGCGCTACGCCATCGGCGCCAGCATCGGCATCAGCGTCTATCCGGATGACGGCGAGGATGCCAATACCCTGCTGCGCCAGGCCGACCTGGCGATGTACCAGGCCAAGCGGCACAAGAGCGGCTTCGAATATTTCAACGACGGCATGAATGCCGCGGCGCAGCAGCAGCTCTCACTGGAAACCGGCTTGCGCCAGGCGCTCGAGAGCGGCGGGTTCGCGCTCGTCTACCAGCCCAAGGTCGACCTCGGCAGCGGCAAGGTGGTCGGCCTGGAAGCCCTGATACGCTGGCTGACCCGCTCCGGCAACATCATCGGGCCGGACCAGTTCATTCCAGTGGCGGAAGAAACCGGGCTGATCGTGCCGATCGGGCGCTGGGTGGTTCGCACCGCCTGCGATCAGTGGATGGCGTGGAATGCCGCCGGGCTTACGCCTCCGCCGATCGCGGTCAATCTCTCGCCCAGGCAGTTCTCGGATGTGCGCCTGATCGACGACATCGAGGCGGTGCTGAAGGACACCGGCATGCCGGTCGAATACCTGCAGCTGGAGATCACCGAAAGCGCGGCGATGGAGAATCCCGCGCGCACCTTCGAAATGCTCGACGCTCTGCACGAGCGCGGACTGCACATGTACATCGACGACTTCGGCACCGGCCATTCCAATCTCGGCCAGTTGAAGCGGATGCCGATCGATGCGCTGAAAATCGACAAGAGCTTCGTCAATGATGTGCTGACCGACAAGGACGACGCCGAGATCGCCAATGCCATCATCCGCCTGGCGCACGCGCTGAATATCCGGGTGGTGGCCGAAGGGGTGGAAACGCCGGAACAGGTGGTTTTCCTCAAGGCCCATCGCTGCGACGAGATACAGGGCTATGTGATCGCCAAGCCCCTGCCGCCCGACAGGGTGAGCGCGCTGTTTGCGCAGACCTTCGACTTCCCATGAGCGTTCAGATCAGGCGTGGGCCCTGGCTACAGCACGTTCGCCCGGCGGCTGTCGATCGCACTGATCAGGTTTTCTTTGCCTTGCGATAGGGACGCAGATACTGCCATTCGAAAAAGCGCTTGGCCCAGTGGAACAGACGACACGGCGGCAGCATGATGGCGCGTTTCTCGTCGCGATAGACCAGGATGCCGCTGTCGAGGGTGTCGACGATGCAGATCAGTTCGCACTTGAAGCGCGCGACGGGCGGCTTTCCCTGCAGCGCCAGCAGCAGGTTTTCGGCGGCGGCTTTCGCTTGCAGGTCGGCGATGTGCGCCTGCTTGGGCAGCCAGTCGGGACCGGGATAGCTGCCGGAATCGCCGGCGACATAGACCTTGTCCGCCCCGACGACCTGGCAATGCGCATCGGCCCTGAAAAAACCGCCGTCTGACAGCGCAAGGCCGGCTTCACCCGCCCACGCCGGGCCGCTCATGCCGGGCATGAAGAGAATCAGATCGGCGGGCACCTCGCCGCCCTCCGTTCTGATTTTGTCGGCATCGAACCCGGTGGGCTTGTGGCCGAGATGGGTGGCGATGCCGCGCTTCTGCATTTCGCGCAGCAGGCCGGCGACCGCTTTGTCGCCGAGGCGTTTGCCCGGTTCCTTGGCGGCGTTGAAGAACACCAGTTTGAAGCGTTCGCGCCGGCCCTGCTTGCGCAGCAGCGTATCGATGCCGAACAGCAGTTCGAACATCGGGCCGCCGCGCATCGCGCCCTGTTCCTTCGGATTGGTGCCGAAACCGAAGGCGATCGTGCCGCCCTCCAGTTTGGTCAGCCGCTCGCGGATTGCCTCGGCGGCAGGCGCGCCTTCGCAGATCGTCAGCGCGTGTTCGATGCCCGGCAGGGACTTGAGAAAACGTCCGCCGCTGGCAATCAGCAGTGCGTCGTTGGTCAGCGTGCCGCTGTCGGTCAGCACCGTGCGGCCGCCGTCGGTGAGGCCGGTGACCCGTCCGGCTTGGAAGGCGATATCGTGCTCGGCGAGAAATCCCGCTACATCAATGTTGAGATCGGCACCACGACGCAAGCCGGAGGGCACCCATATCAGGCTGGGGTAATACATCAGCTCGGCTTTGGGCGCGACGAGAGTGATGCGCACGGTTTGATCGCGCCGGCGCAGTTCGCGCACGGCGGTGAGGGCGGCGAATCCGGATCCGAGGATGACGATGTGGGGGGTGCTCATGGGGCTTCCTGACGTGTGTAAAAAAATCAGCTGACTGCCATGCCAGTTCGGCGACAAGCTTGAAATCGGGCTGGGTGGCGGATTGCCGCAAACAGCGAGCGGGCCTTGATTCCATTACAAGCGTGCGTAGGCCCACTCCAGCAGCGAGCGGAAATCGCTTGCCAAACAAGCGGGCATCCGCGACGCACCCTGCAGCGCAAACTGGCCGTGTGAACCCGAGGCTCACACGGCCAGTATCGAACAACTGCTGATCAGATATCCACGGGATTCGACTTGCGCCCCAGCACCGGCAGGGCGCCGCCGCATTCCTGGATGTCGGGCGGCAGGGTGTAGAACCACATCTGCCACATCGAGACGACCCACTGGATCGCGAACGAAGTTCCCATCAGGGCACCGCTGCCGATGATGAACCAGGCGAAGCCCGGAATCCACTTGGTCAGATACCAGGAAAAGATGTCGGTGAGGATGGTCAGGAAGGGCAGCACGATCACCACGCATTTCATCCACAGCGGGCGCATGTAGGCGTGAGTGAAAATGCTGCTGACAATGAAGAAGATGAAGGTGATGCCGAACAGGTGGATGTGCGATACGCGCACCAGCGTCGGAATGGTGGCGCCTTCGTCCTTGGCGACCAGTTTCGACACTTCCTCGAAGCTCGTCAGTTTCGGCTGGTGGGGGTTGCTGCCGTCATGGCAGGCCAGGCAGCGACTTTCCAGGATGGGTTTCACCGACGCTTCAAAGCCCTCGTTGGCCGCCCCATCCTTGACCCACTTGAAGATCACCGCGCGTTCCTCGGCGGGAAGCATTTCGGACATCGGCCCTTTCAGCGCCGTTTCCAGACGGGTGTCGCTCTCGCTGCCATGGTAGGCGACGCGAATGTCCTCGGCGGAAATGTTCTTGGCGTTGCCATCCAGCCCGGCGTGGCTGAAAAACACCTGCAGCATGGCGAACATATAACCCGTGCCCAGCACCAGCAGGGTCATGGTGTAGACCATGCGGGTGGACAGGGGCAGGGCGCTGAAATGGAAGAAGTTGGGATTGTTCATTATGGAAAGCTTCGGATCCGGCTATTTCTTGGCGCCCTGGTCGATCCAGGTCGCGATGGTGGTGACATCCTTCTCCGGCAGCGCGCCCTGGCCGTGCGGCATGCGGATCGAGGGGTCGGCCTGACCCGAGATCAGGCGATACATCGTGCTGCTGACGCTGGAACCTGCCACCACCACCGGGCCAAACTGCGTGCCCTTCATCACGGCTTCATAGCTGTCCAGCTGAAGACCGGACTTGGCGTAGCCTTCGCCGCCGGGCACATGGCAGGACACGCAGTTGGCATCGAGAATCGGCTTGATGTCGGCCTGGTAGGTCAGGGGCTTGTCGCCGCATCCGGTCAGCAAACCAACCAGGGTCGCGGTAGATAGGGTCAAGAAAACAGCGCGTTTCATCATGATCAGCTCCAGTACGAGAATTTAAGCGAATGCTAATTTATTGGTCGGGATAATTCAAGAGTTACAGGTATGATTATTCCGGCGAGGCAGGGTGGGTGTTGTGTCGGGCGCAGGTTGTCGGCGCCCGGCTGATTGCGCTTACTCGACCAGTTCCTGCTCCATGCGCAAATACTGATTATAAGCGTTGACCCGGTTGGACTCATTGAACGCGGGCATGGCGCGATACTTTGACCAGTCGGTCGCCTGGTAGGCTTGCTCGAACGGAATGAAATCGTGCACCGCCTTGCCCATGCTCTCACGCAGGAACACCAGATAGTCGCGGGTGAACACCAGGTCGGCGCGCGGATCGCGCGAAGGTGCGCCGTGGCCGGGGACAAGAATCTTTGGCTTGAGCGCGATCAGCTTCTCCAGCGCGGTGATCCACGCACGACTGTCGGCATCGCCGACGAACGGGACGCGACCGCGAAACACCAGGTCGCCGGCGTAGAGCACGCCGTCCTCCTTCACCATCATCGCCAGGTCCTCGGCGGAATGGGCGGGGCCGACATGGCGCAAGGCAAAGTGGATGCCGCCCATGACGAAGTCGGTGTCGCCTTCGACGAAGTGGTCTGGTTCCAGCAGCTGCGTCTTCTCGTCGACCCACGGAAACAGCGCTTCCTTGCGCTGCTGCAGCCTGAGCGCGGCCTCCTCGCTGCGGGTTGCGCCCTCGGCGAGGCGGTGCGCCCAGATTTCGGCGCCGAGCGCCTTGAACTCCTGCAGACCGTAGAAATGGTCGGCGTGATAGTGGCTGACGATGACCCGCTTGATCGGCTGGCGGGTGGCCTTTCTGATCAGGCCGATCAGTTTTCTCGCCAGCGGCGGCGAGGCCAGGGCATCGAACACCACCACGCCGTCCTTGGTGACGACAAAGCCAGCGTTGGACATGAAGCCCTGATTTTCGCTGGACGCCGCACCGGGCTGACCCTCGACGAAATAGCTGTGGGGCCCGAGCTTCACGGCCTTCATCGGCACGGTCGCATCGTAGTGATTGGCGCAGGCAAACGGCGACAGGAATAAGACAAGCAAGGCAGACAGCAGGCGCATCATCATGGTCTCTCCTCGTTAGATTCAGGCCGGCCATTATAGGCGAGCGGCCAGTCGCGGTCCGGCTTGCCTGCGGCCCGTGCTGTGGTATCTTCAAGGCGCAATGAGGGGGGTCTCCGCAGTGATCAAAAAACAGTGGCCGGCGTTCCTGCTGGCGTTCGTTCTGCCCATCGTGCTGGTGTTCTGGTGGTGGGGCGGGTTCAATCGGGTACAGATCACCGAGACCGAAGCCGGACCCTACCGTTATGCCTATCTCGACTATGAAGGGCCGATCAGCAACATGCGCAAGACCCAGCGGACGGCACTCAATCGTTTCAAACAGGCGGGGGTCGAGGCGGGGGACACGATCAACCTCATCATGACCGATCCGCGTGCGAGTGGCGGCAAGGTGCGCGCCCGGGTGGGCTACATGCTGGACGAATCGGCCAGCGTGCCTGAAGGGCTGAAAGAAGACCGCATTGCGCGCCGTGCCATCTACGCGGCGAGCATCCAGGCGGCAATCCTGCTGGCTCCCTCCAAAGCCTATCAGGCGCTCTATGACACCCTGAAACCCCTGGGACGCGAGATCGCCATGCCGACGGTGGAGATTTATCGTCCTTCCGAACGCGCCAGCCGAATCGGCACGTTCACCCTGGAAATGGATCGCTGATGGCCTTTTTTTCCATACTTGCCGCCGTTGCTCTCGAACACGTCCGGCCGCTGCGCCAGCCGTTGAAGCACTACCAGCTGTACGCCACGCTGACGCGGTGGCTGGAGCAGAAATTCAATGCCGGCGAATTCATTCACGGCGCCATCGCCTGGGGTCTGGCCGTGCTGCCGCTGATGCTGGCGATCTGGCTGATTCATTCGCTCCTGCATGGCATCAGCCCGTTTTTCGGCTGGGCCTTGAATGTGGCGGTGCTGTATTTCACCCTTGGCTTCAGGTATTTCAGCAATGACGCCGAATCGGTTGCGCGTCTGTTGCGTGCCGGCGATGTCGAAGCTGCGCGCGCGCAGCTGGTAGCGTGGCGCAGCGGCGATGCCGGTTCTTTTTCGGCCGAGGAGGTGGCGCGGCTGACCATCGAGCAGGTGATCGCGGCCAGCCACCGGCAGATGTTCGGCGTGCTGTTCTGGTTCGTGCTGCTTTCCCCGCTCGGTCCGATGGGTGCGGTGCTGTACCGTTGCGCCTCGATCCTGTCGCGGCGCTGGGCCGGCAGCAGCGGACTGTTCGGGCTTTTCGCGCAGCGCGCATTTCACGCCATCAACTGGCTGCCCGTCCGCCTGACTGCGCTGACCTATGCCATTGCCGGCAACTTCGAGGATGCCACCTATTGCTGGCGCACCCAGTCACCTTCCTGGCCCGAGCCGGAGGAGGGCGTCGTGCTCGCGGCCGGTGCCGGCGCCATGGGGGTACGTCTCGGCCAGTCGCTGAGCGTCGCGGGCGAATGGGTCGAGCGGCCCGAACTCGGCGTCGGGCAGGAAGCCGAGCCCGACCAGATCGACAGCGCAGTGAGCATGGTCTGGCGCGGCTTGGTGATCTGGCTGTTCGTCGGCCTGCTGCTGGTCGTGGCGGGCTGGATTGCTTGAGCAGTCATCCCGGGTGCGGAAGTTGCCGAATGCCGGGACGGGTGCGCGCATCGATCGGAGCCGGCCTTCCACGATCCGGAATCCTGCCTGACGATGCTTAACGCGCTCTGGATCGGCTTCTTTCTGATCGCCTTTGCGATCGCGCTGTTCAAGCTGGTCGTTCTTGGCGACGGCGAGATTTTCGCCGCCCTGGTCAAAGCCTTGTTCGACAGCAGCAAGACGGCGTTCGAAATCGCCCTCGGCCTGACCGGGGTGATGGCGCTGTGGCTCGGGGTGATGAAGATCGGCGAGCGCGCCGGCATGCTCGAGCTCCTCACCCGCGGCCTGGCGCCGCTGTTCCGGCGGCTGTTTCCCGAGGTGCCGGCCAACCATCCAGCGCTCGGCGCAATGACCATGAACATGGGCGCCAACATGCTGGGGCTCGACAACGCCGCCACGCCGCTCGGGATCAAGGCGATGCAGGAGCTGCAGACCCTCAATCCTTCCGCCGACACCGCGAGCGACGCCCAGATCCTGTTCCTGGTCATCAACACCGCGTCGGTGACGCTGCTGCCCATCACCATCTTCACCTATCGCGCGCAGCTGGGCGCCGCCGATCCCACCGATGTTTTCGTGCCGCTGCTGATCACCACCTATATCGGCACGCTGGTCGGGCTCTTCGTCACCGGATTCTTCCAGCGCCTGCACATCTGGAATCGCGTCACCCTGGCCTATCTCGGAGGCGCCACCGCGCTGATCGGCGGCATGGTGCTGTACTTCGGCAGCCTCGACGCGGCGAGCATGACGCGGCAGTCTTCGGTGCTGAGCAACGTGCTGCTGTTTGGCATCATCGCGACTTTCCTGCTGATGGCGCTGCGGCGCGGCGTCAATGCCTACGAGGCCTTTGTCGACGGTGCCAAGGACGGTTTTCACACGGCGGTCACAATCATTCCTTATCTTGTCGCGATGCTGGTGGCCATCGGCGTGTTCCGCGCCAGCGGTGCGCTGGAACTGCTGATGGGCGGGATCCGCAGCACGGTGCTCGGGCTCGGCTTCGATGCGCGCTGGGTCGATGGCCTGCCGACCGCGTTGATGAAGCCTTTTTCCGGCAGCGGGGCGCGCGCGATGATGATCGATACCATGCAGACCCAGGGTGCCGATTCCTTCGCCGGTCGCCTGGCGTCGATCGTGCAGGGCAGCACCGAGACCACGTTCTATGTCCTCGCGGTCTATTTCGGAGCGGTCGGCATCAAGCGTGTGCGGCATGCCGTCGCCTGCGGCCTGATCGCCGATGTCGCCGGCATACTCGCGGCCATCGGCATGGCCTATCTTTTCTTTGGCAGCGTGGCATGAACCTGAATTCCTACGATACTCTCGCCGCCGTCGACCTCGGCTCCAATTCCTTTCGCCTCGAGGTTGCGCGGGTGGCCGGCGACCAGCTCTATCCGCTCGATTCGCTGAAGGAAACGGTGCGTCTCGCCGGTGGGCTGACCGAAGACAAGGTGCTCGACGAACCGACCCAGGCGCGTGCGCTAGCGTGCCTGCACCGCTTTGGCGAACGCCTGCGCGGCCTGTCGCCGGAAGCGATCCGCTGCGTCGGCACCTCGGCACTGCGGGTGGCCAGGAACGCCGACGAGTTCATCCCCAAGGCGGAGATCGCGCTCGGCCACCCGATCGAGATCGTCGCCGGGCGCGAGGAAGCGCGGCTGATCTACCTGGGCGTCGCCCATTCGCTGCCGTCCTCGCCGGACCGGCGGCTGGTGGTCGACATCGGTGGCGGCTCCACCGAGTTCATCATCGGCAACGGCCTCAAACCGCACGAACGCGAAAGCCTGCACATGGGCTGCGTCAATTTTTCCAAGCGCTTCTTTGCCAGCGGGGTGATCGACAAGGCTGCGGTGAAAGCGGCCGAAGTCGCAGCACGGGTCGAAGTCGAACGCATCGCTCGTGAATTTTCAACCGGCAACTGGCAGCAGGCGGTAGGCTCCAGCGGCACCGCGCGCGCGCTGCGCGAAATCCTCGAACAGAACGGCTGGTCGGAACGCGGCATCACCGCCGACGGACTGGCGCAACTGCGCAGCCAGTTCATCAGGGCGGGGCACATCGACGCGCTCGAACTCGCCGGCCTGG
>JBGSTQ010000216.1:0-4636 GCA_041736375.1 Thiobacillaceae bacterium | reverse complement strand
GACGCCGCTGTCGACCATCGCCACCACGGCGCACGAACTGGCGCAGGAGTTCGCCAACGATCCCGACATCGGCGAGGACTGCCGCATGCTGGAAAAACAGGCGGCTGTCTGCAAGCGCATCCTCGATCAACTGGCCGGACGTGCCCGGCCGGGCGCGCCCCACGTACGTCCGCTGGGCGACTGGCTGGCCGACCTGCTGTCGAACTGGCAGGTGGTGCGTCCCGATGCCCGCGTCCAGTTGAGTCTGGCGCCCGGAGCATCCTCGCTCGAGCGAGCCCTGCCCGAGGCATTCGAACAGGCCTTGATGAATCTGCTGAACAACGCCGCCGACGTTTCGCCGGACGCCATCGCAATAGGAGCCGGCGTCGAGGGCGACGAACTGGTCATCGACATCGACGATCGCGGCCCCGGCTTCAGCCCCGAGCAGAAACGCCAGGCTGGCCGCGCCGTTTTCAGCAGCAAGCCGGGGCAGGGCATGGGCGTGGGATTGACCCTCACCCATGCCACGGTGGAACGGCTCGGCGGCACGGTGAATCTGATGGAACGCGAAGGCGGCGGCACCCGCGTCAGGGTGCGTTTGCCGCTGGCCGCGCAGGGGGGGGAAACACGATGACTGAGCCTACGCTGCTGATCGTCGAGGACGACACGGACTTTGCCGAAACGCTGGCGCGCGCCATGCGCAAGCGGCATTTCGAAGTGGTGCTGGCAGGGGATCACGATCAGGCCCGTCAGCGCGCCATCGAGCATCGGCCGACGCACGCGGTGGTGGACCTGAAGCTGCCGGGCGACTCGGGACTGAAGGTGGTCGAAACGCTGGCCACCCTGCCCTCACCCCCGCGCATCGTGGTGCTCACCGGCTACGCCAGCATCGCCACGGCGGTCGAGGCGATCCGTCTCGGCGCCCTGCACTATCTGGCCAAGCCGGCCAACGCCGACGAAATCCTGGCGGCGCTGATGCGCGACGCGCCCGACGCCGACCTCGACGTCCAGCCCGAGCCGCTGTCGGTCGCGCGGCTGGAATGGGAGCACATCCAGAAGGTGCTGAACGAGCATGACGGCAATATCTCGGCCACCGCGCGTGCGCTGAAAATGCACCGCCGCACCCTGCAGCGCAAACTCGACAAGCGCCCGCCCAAAGCCGGTTGAGGCGAGCGAAACTTCGCCCCGGTCGGGTCGATCCTTACGCACGTCTCTTGGTGAGGAAAAACCTGCGATGAACGTGCAATCCCTGCTCGACCAGCTGCTGAGTTCCGGTCAGTCGATCGTGTCCGGAACCTCTGGCAACCCTGCCCAACCGGCCGCGCCCGGCACATCCAAGTACGCCAATTTCGGTACCGGCATGCTCGCCGGGGGTGTGCTAGGACTGCTGCTAGGCGACAAGAGAGTGCGCAAATTCGGCGGCAAGGCGCTTTGGCTATGGCGGCGCAGCGGCCCTCGGCGCGCTGGCATTCCGTGCCTACAGCAACTGGCAGCAGCAAAAGTCGGCGCCCGGTTCTGCCTCGGCCGCCGTGCCCCAGGCCGCGCAATTCCTGCCGGCTCCGGCCGCTGAAGACCACAGCCGCGCAGTGCTGAAAGCACTGATCGCCGCCGCCAAGTCTGACGGCCATATCGATGCCCGCGGGCGCAGCCTGATCGAGCAGAAGCTCGCCTCGCTCGCCGACGACCCTGCCCTGCGCAGCTGGATCGACGCCGAGGTATCACGTCCACTCGATCCCGCCGATGTCGCCGCCGCTGCCGGCTCGATGGAAGTGGCAAGCGAAATGTATCTGGTGAGCGTGCTGACGGTTGACGCCGAGAGCTTCATGGAGCGCGCCTATCTCGACGCGCTGGCGAACAAGCTAAACCTCCCCGCCGACCTCAAGACACACCTGGAAAACGAGGCGACGCAGGCGCTCGCCGCAGCCTGACTCAGTGGGCCGTGCTCCAGTCGACCATGCCGAAATAAGCAGTCGCCAGCACCACGCCGCCAAAGACGATGCGGTACCAGGCGAACAGAGTGTAGTCGTGGCGGCTGACGAACTTGATCAGGGTGCGCACAGCCAGCAGGGCGCTGGCAAACGAGGCAGCGGCGCCGATGGCGAACAGCGGAATGTCGCCGACATTGAACAGGTGCCAGTTCTTGTAGAGATCATAGGCGGTGGCCGCGCACATGGTGGGGATGGCGAGGAAGAAGGAGAACTCCGCCGCGGCTTTTCTGGACAGCCCGAGGAACAGCCCGCCGATGATGGTCGCACCCGAACGTGAGGTACCCGGGACCATCGCCAGCGCCTGCGCGAAACCCACCGCCAGCGCGCGTCGCCAATTGAGGTCGTCGACCGTCGGGGTGCTGATGACGTGCTTGCGGCGCTCCGCCCACAGGATCAGCACGCCGCCGATCACCAGTGCCGACGCCACCACGATGGGGTTGAAGAGATAGCCCTTGATTTCCTTGTAGAACAGGAAGCCCAGCACCGCCGCCGGCAGGAAACCTGCCATCAGGTTCAGCGCCAGCCGCCGCGAAGCCGGCTCGGTGGTGAGCGTCGTCGCCACGTGGCCGAGACGCACCCGGTATTCGAACACCACCGCAAAAATCGCCGCCAGCTGGATGGCGATCATGAAGACCTTGGCTTTTTCGCCGGTGAAGCCCAGAAGCTGCCCGGCCAGGATGAGATGCCCGGTGCTGGAGACGGGCAGGAATTCGGTGAAGCCTTCGACGAAGCCGAGGATGAGTGCGTGCAGGATCAGGACGGGGTCGGCCATGGAGACGATTCGCGGATAAAAAAGGCGCGCCAACGGGGCGCGCCTGCGGATTATACGCGGTGCGGACTAGCCCTTTTCGACGGCCATGCCCGACGTCACGAAACCGCAGCGGGCGCGAGCGGACGGATGGTCACCCGATTCCGCCCCTGCTGCTTGGACTGGTACAGGCATTCGTCGGCAGCGGCGATCAGCGCATCCAGGGTGAGGTGAGAGCCCGCCTGCTGGGCGATGCCGAAGCTGGCGGTGACAGCGGTAACGCCCGCTTCATGCGGGATGAGCGTCTCGGCGAATTCCGCACGCAGCCGCTCCGCCAGCGCCGCCGCGTCATCCTGGCTGGTTTCGGGCAGGAACACGATGAATTCCTCGCCGCCCCAGCGGGCCAGGACATCGCCCTGCCTGACGGAATGTCTGAGGATATTCGCCAGGACCTTCAGCACTTCGTCGCCGTGGGCGTGACCATGCACGTCGTTGATCTGCTTGAAGCGGTCGATGTCGAGCAGCATGACCGAGGTGGCGTGTCCGTGACGAATCGCATGCGCCCAGAGCGCGCGGGTCTTGTCGTAGAAGGCGCGCCGGTTGTTCAGCCCGGTCAGCGGATCGAGCTGCGCCAGCCGTTCGGCACGCAGTCTTTCCTCCTGGCCGACACGCAGCTGATAGGCGAGCGCCAGGGCGAGCAGCGTGGCGTCGATCAGCATGCCGATTTCCACGGCACGGAATGTCCAGCTGGTGTGAACGATGAAACCCCAGGTCGACAGCGTCGTCAGCACGGCGCCCACCATGGCCGCGAAGGCGGCGATGAGGAAATACCTGGCCGGTTTCTGGCCTGCGCGGACCGAGAGGATGCCCAGCAGCAGCATGATGCCGGTGAACAGGAAGACGAAAGTGAAGGAGGACAGCAGCGCAAGCTTCTGGTTGCCAAGCAGGACGGCCGCGGCCAGCAGAACACCGAATGCGCCGCAGAAGCCGATGACCGCCCTGTGCATGCGCGGGGAATACACACGCAGGTCGAGGAAGCGGCTGGCGAACAGGAGACCGCTCACGCCATACAGGAACATCAGGACCGGGTTGGACCATTGCTGCCAGGCCAGCGAATCGGGCCACAGCCAGGCAAAGCCATGGCCGGTGTAGGCGATGTTCATGGCAACGAACATCGCCAGATAAATGGCATAGAAGAGGTAGCGCACACTGCGCAGGCTGAAGTAGAGAATGGCGTTGTACGCCATCAGCGCGAACAGGAAGCCGTAAACGATGCCGTAACTGAGTTCCTGCTGCGTCTGCCTGAGCCGCGACGTTTCGGGATTGAGCAGATAGAGGGGGACGACCATCGGATCGGGGGTCGCCACGCGAACGAACACATCGCTGATCCCCGGCCCGAAAGCATGCTCAAGAACGAAATAGCGGCTTGCGATCGGGCGCTGGCTGAATGCCTGCTGGTCGCCGACGCGATACGTCGCGGCCGGGCGGCCTTGGTACTGGACATGGACTTCGACCTGGTCGAGCCACGCAGTCTCGATCGACAGCCTTTTGCTCAGAGCGACGGTTGTCGGGTTGTCCACTGCAAAGTGAATCCACACCGGTTTCGCGCCGATGCCGAAATTGAGGACCTGGCTTTCCCCTGCGGCGAATTTTCCTGCCCGGTGGGCGGCCATCGCATCCGGCAGGGCAAGCCGGCCGCCCTGTTCCTGAAAGTAGCGCGTGGACAGGCCGATCGCCGACTCCTGGTCGAAGGCGACGGGCAGCGGCGCGGCAAAGGCCAGCGTGCCGCACAACACGGCCAGCGCGCCGATGAGCCAGGCTGCCAGCCTGAAGAGGGCGCGGTGCACGTCCTGCAGCCGCGGTCGACCAGGCGCGGTCAAATCTTGCGGTAAACCTCCGCCCCCTGCTTGACGAATTCCAC
>JBGSTQ010000183.1:0-4105 GCA_041736375.1 Thiobacillaceae bacterium | reverse complement strand
ACGATGCCGGACAGCGTCCAGGATCCCGCCATCTGCGCCAGCAGCAGCAGGCCGCCGAGCAGCGCCAGGCCCCCTCCCATGGTAACAAGCAGCGCCTGGCGCGCAGCGGCACGGGCATGGACGTCAGCGTGGTTGAAGCCGACCAGGAGGAAGGACGTTACGCTGGTTAGTTCCCAGAACAGGAAGAGCAGGATCACGTTGTCGGCGCTGACCGCTCCGATCATCGCCAGCATGAACAGCAGCAGCACGACGAACAGGCGGCCGCGCCGCGGCTCGTGGACGAGATAGCCGCTGGCGTAGACGAAGATCCAGGCACCGATGCCGGTGATCAGGGCCAGCATCTGGGCGCTCAAGCCATCGATGCGGAATGCCAGCGAAACCGACAGACTGGGGACCCACGGCACATCGACTTGCCATGGCAAGGGATGAGACAGAAGCCCCCAGGCGAGCAGCAGGAACAGCGCGAGGGGTACAGTGGCCAGCCAGAGGTAGGTCGGGCCACTCGCCTCCAAAGGGCTGGCGTGGCTCACGTTGGTCTGCCTCCCCGCATCACCTGCCAATGTCGCCAGCTCAGCACCAACAGCGTCAGCGCCGTGAGGGGCAAGACAAAGCCGCCCAGCACAGCCGAGAAGCCAACCTGGGCATCATGGTCCGAGGCATCAAGAATCAGGTAGGCGGTATAGGCAACGTAATAGGCAAGAAACAGGGCACCCTCCCAACGCGCGATCAGATGGCCCGTGAAGAAGATCGGCAGGCATGCCACCGCCACCGCCACCATCACCGGCAGATCGAACGCCAGCATGGCCGGAGCCACGGCGAGATCGCCGGGCGCGACGCTGGCCGAGATGCCCAGCACGGCCAGAATGTTGAAGATGTTGCTGCCCACCACGTTGCCGACGGCGATGTCGCGTTCGCCGCGAATGGCGGCCAGGATGGAGGTGGCCACCTCGGGCAGCGAGGTGCCGGCGGCGACGATGGTCAGGCCGATGACCAGTTCGCTAACGCCGAGATATTTGGCAAAGGCCACGGCCGCTTCCACCAGCCAATTCGAGCCCAGCACCAGCAGGGCGAGACCGGCCAGGATCAACAGAATCTGCACGCCCCAGTGCGCATCCCAGCCTTGCGCCCCGCCTTCGAACGCCTCGTCATATTCGGCCCTGATGGCAGCCGTCTCGCGTCTGCTCTGGCGAATGATGACGATCGTATAGCCGACGATCAGGCTCGCCAGCAGCAAGCCCTCCCAGCGGCTGATGCCGCCGTCGGCGGCCATCGCCCAGAGCAGCAGCGAAGCGCCGATCATCACCGGCACTTCCTGGCGAATGATCTGCTGATGCACCACCAGCGGCACGATCAGTGCCGATGCGCCGAGGATGAACAGCACGTTAAAAATATTGCTGCCGACCACGTTGCCGAGCGCGATATCGACCTGGCCGGACCAGGCCGATTGCACCGACACCGCCATTTCCGGCGCGCTGGTGCCGAAGGAGACCACGGTGAGGCCGACCACCAGCGGCGAAATGCCGAAGGAAATCGCCAGTTTCGAAGCACCCCGTACCAGCAGTTCCGCGCCGACAACCAGGGCGATCAGCCCCAAAGCAAACCAGAGCATGGGTCGTGTCCCTTATAGAATGGCGCGCAGCATTTCTTCCACCTCGAAGCCCAGGACCAGCAGCCAGGTGAACATCGCGATGCCCACCCCGGCCGCGGCGATGTCCTTGATGATGCCGATTTTTTCATCGTGCCGGGTCTCGACGAAATCGCACAGGGCCTCGATGGCGCTGTTCATGATTTCAGCGACCAGCACCAGAGCGGTGACGACGATGATCAGAACCGAGTCGATCCAGTCGCGCGTGATCATGGCCGCCACCAGCACCCCCAGTGAAAAGACCAGCTTCCAGGCGACGCTGAAGTCGTAGACCACTGCATAGCGCAGCCCCGAGAGGATGGTGCGGAATTTTCGCAGGGGATGGTAGCCGGGCTCGCCGGTGCCGAGGAACTTGTGCCTCACGCCGCGCCCTTACCTGCCTTGCGATGGCCGCCCGCGGCCGGTCGCAGCAGCAGCGCATGCAGCCCCGCCACCCACAGCAGGGCCGCCACGATACCAACCACGACATCGCTGGGGAAATGTACTTGCAGGTAGATGCGGGACAGACCGACCAGCAGCACGGCAAGCCCCAGCAGGATGGCCCAGAATGCCCGGGTGTGCCTGGCGACGAGCAGCCACGCCAAAGCCGCTGCCGTGGCCTGCATCGCGTGCGCGCTGGGGAAGGACCAGTCGCCGGGCATGTCGAGCCAGGCCGGGAAAAGATCGGGGCGCGGGCGCTCCACCCAGAGCTTGAAAACATGGCCGAGAGCCGATGACCCGAGCAGGGCGAGAAGCAGAAAAACCGCCTCGCGCCGCCGCCGGCTGCGCAGCAGCAGCCAGGCCACCGCCGCGGTCAGCGGCAACAGCAGCATCAGCGAGCCGAGCCAAGTGACCCGCTCCATCACCCCGTCAAGCCATCCGCTGCGCAGGGCATGGGCGAGTCCGAGTCCGGCGCGGTCGAAATTGCCGATCCCGCATCGTCCGTCCGGACAGACAGCCAGCGCCCCCGCTGCCAGAACGGCCAGACTCGACAACCACAGGACAACGACCCGTTGCACGCATCCTCCCTATTCCATCCAGAGACGCGAAGCAGGATCATTCAGTTCCGCACTCGGGGTCGGTGCCCTGCCTTCTTACTCCTGCCTGTCCGAGATCCCGCCACGCGTTGTGGTTTTTCGCAGTCGACGGATGGCCACCATGACATCACGACTGCCGGCGCTCATTCGTCGTCGCCCAGTTCCGGATCCCAGCCCTTTTCGCGTGCCCGTTCGGTCGCGCGCGCATATAGCGCGGTATGCCGCGCTCGCATTTCATCGGGCAGGCGGCTCGGCAGATTGCCGTACTTGTCCCACTCGCGGTCGACCTTGTCCATCAGAACCTGCATCTGTCCGAGAGACCAGCCGGCGCAGTCCTCGGATTCGGGAATGAAGCCGAACAGCCAGCCGTCCATCACCACGCGCCCCAGCTGGGTGATGCCGTGCCGGTCCTGGTTGAGTCCTACGTATTTGTCTGCAGACATATTGTTTATCTCGTCAGTCCTGCGTACAGCATCGGCAGTTTCTCCGGAAGTCGCTGAACGTGATCGACCACCATGTAGTTCTTCTGCCCGAAAATGCGCGACACGTAGTTGTCGGCACGCGGATCGAGGCTCATGCAGTAAGTCGTCACGCCATGGCGGGCGATTTCCTCCACTGCCTTCTTGGTGTCGTAGCGCAGGTACTGCGGATCGCGCACGTCGATGTCGGCCGGCTCACCGTCGGTGATGACGATCAGGAGCTTCTTCGCCGAGCGCTGCAGCTTCAGGTGATGGCCGGCGTGGCGGATCGCCGCGCCCATGCGGGTCGACAGCTGGCCAGTCATGCCGGCGAGCTTGGCTTTCGGAACTTCGTTCCAGTGCTGGTCGAAGTCCTTGAAGCGGTAGTACTCGACATCGTGGCGGCCGTCCGAGCAGAAGCCGTGGATGGCGAACGGATCGCCCACCTTGCTGATCGCATCCGCCAGCAGCACGCAGGCCTGGCGCGTCAGCTCGAGCACCGAGTATTCCTGGTCCTGCACCGTTTCGTTGGTCGATTCGGACAGGTCGAGCAGCACCAGGATGGAGAAGTCGCGGGTCTTGCGCACGCTGCGCATCATGATGCGGGGATCGGGCTGGTTGCCAAGGCGGATGTCGATGAAACTGGCGATCGCCGCGTTGATGTCGATCTCGTCGCCGTCCTCCAGCTTGCGGATGCGCTGCACGCCCTGCGGCTGCATGGCATCGAGCAGAAACTTCATGCGGTGGATTTCGCGCTTGTACTGCGCGGTGATGTCGTCGATCACCTGCAGGTCTCCGGACTTGGCGCGCTTTTCCAGCACCGTGGCCCAGGCCGGACGCTCGAGCTGGATCTGGTAGTCCCATTCCGAATAGTGGAAGGGATCGGAAACCGGCTCCTTGCCTTCCAGTTCGTTGTAGCTCTTGCCCATGTCCTCATAGGGGAAGAGCTCGGTGCTGAGCACCCAGATTTCCTCGGCATCGTCGCC
>JBGSTQ010000178.1:0-4891 GCA_041736375.1 Thiobacillaceae bacterium | reverse complement strand
GCCAGGTTGTTCCAGGCGACCGCCGAAACCGGGTCGACACGCAGGGCCTTGCGGAATGCCTCCTCGGCAACCGCGGCGTCCCCCAGGGCGTGCGCGCCGTTGCCGACCCCAATCCAGGCAATCGAATGGTCGGGCCAGGTCGCGGCAGCGACCTGATTGGCGGCGAGCGCCTCTTGCCACTTCCCCAATGCTTCCAGCCCGCTCGCCGCTTCCAGCCAGGGACCGGGCTGGGCGCGTGCCGGCAGGGTTTGTGGCGGCAGCACGACGATACCCCAGCGCTTCGATCGATCCCAGGTATTGAGGAACACCCCGAAAGGCGTGAGGCGCCGAGGCTCGGTTCCGGAGCGCAGCACCAGTTCCCGGCTCTCCAGGTCGTAGCCAATCACCACGGCGTAATGCCAGCGCGGCAGCCAGTCGAGCCCGAGGTTTTGCAGCACCAGCACCGGATGACCTGCGGCGACCTCGGCCAGCAGGGCTTCCAGCGCGGGTTCGACCGTGACCGCCATCAACCCGGCACGACGAACCGCGGCGACCATTTCAAGCTGCAGGCTGCCCTCCCGCCCGGGCAGATAGACCTGGGAAACGAGTTCGTCGGGGACGACGCGCACGCCACGGACATTCAGGACCGTGGCCAGCGCAGCGGGCCCGCACTGATAGCGCGCCTGTGGAAAGAAAGGGGTATCGGACAGCTCGATCTGAATCGGCAGGCCAGCCGTCTGTGACGGCGCAAGCGGGGTTCGATGCGCACAGCCAACCAGCACGCCGCTCAGCAGCAAAACGCCCGCCAGAAGGCGGGCGTTGCGCACACGTCTCATCAAAACCGCTTACTTGACGGGATGGATGAAGGGGAAGATGTCGGTTGCGCCAATCACGTCGGTGATGACGAAGACAAGGAAAATCACCAGGATGACACCGAGAACGTCACCACCGGCGGGCAGTTCGGCGAGGCGCTGGTTGATCCGCGCCACCTCGGCATCGGTCAGGCCGGCCACCCGCTCCCGGGCATCCTTGATGTCGACGCCGAGAGCCGCGAGCTGGCGCTGCAGATCCTCGCGTTCCAGCAGCGACACCAGCGTGGCGCGGTCGAGCCGGCCCTGCTCGGCGGCGAGCACCTGGGCGGTGCCGATCATCCCGGCGTGAACCGGTGCGACCTGTGCGCCCAACAACGAGGCGGTGAGAAACAGCGTGCCGATTTTTCTGACTGAACGGGATAGACGCATGGAGACTCCTCGCAAAATTGAACTCGATTTTGATGTTCACCCTGCTTTGACCCGGTGAAGCATGAGATAAATCTAGCACAGTCCCTCAGGGCCAGGCATGGGACGCAAAGAAGTTAAAAGGAAACTTTAGCGAAGCGGCATCATGAAAGGAGCGACTTGCAGGCGAATGGCAGCGGAACCCGGCTTGATGCGACATAATCCCGTCATGCAGCCCCCTAACCCATTTTTTCTGCCGCGACCACAGGACGAAAGCCAAGCTGAAAAAGCTGGTCGGATCACGAAAAGCATTCTTCCGCCACTGAGGTTGGGGATGGGTCTCGCCGCTCTGCTGATCGCTTCCGCGAGTCATGCCGAGCCACTCCCGCTATGGGAAATCGGTGCGGGACTGGCCGTCCTCAACCTCCCCGACTACCGCGGCTCGGATGTCACCAACACCTATGTCCTGCCTGTTCCCTACATCCGATATCGCGGCGAAATCCTCAAAGCCGACCGCGACGGGTTTCGCGGCATCCTGTTCGACAGCGAACAAGTCGAGGTCAACATCAGCCTCAACGGCTCGCTGCCGGCCGACAGCGACGACAACCCTGCACGGGCCGGCATGGCGGACCTCGAGCCCACGCTCGAGATCGGACCCAGCGTCGACTTCCATCTCTGGCGCTCCCCCGAGAAGAAGATGAACCTGGATTTTCGCGTGCCGCTGCGCGCCGGCATCACCCTGGAATCGTCGCCCCGGCATGTCGGCTGGGTGTTCTGGCCCAACCTCAAACTCGAGCTTCAGGATACGCTCGGCCATCCGGGTTGGGATTTCGACATCCAGGCCGGCCCCACCTTCGGCGATGACGAGTACAACGACTATTTCTACTCGGTCAGCCCCGCCGACGCGACGGCCGTTCGCCCAGAGTACAACGCGACGGCGGGCTATTCCGGCGCGCAGGTTTCGATGTCCCTGACCAAGCGCTTTCCGCGCTACTGGGTCGGCGGCTTCCTGCGTTATGAAAATCTGTCCGGCGCCGTATTCGAGGACAGTCCCCTGGTCAAACGGGACAGCGCCCTGTCGGTCGGCGTCGCGCTGAGCTGGGTGTTCGGCGAGTCCTCGAAACGGGTCGAGGCCGATGAATAAATCCTCACAGTCCGCTTGTACTGATGGCTAGAATAAGGACCTGTCCGGGTGGCCTGATTCTGTGGCAGTCCGCATTCGTTCATGTGATTGCTGTTTTCTCTTACCTTCATGCCGATGGAAATCTATCACCGCATCTTTGAATCCTCGCCCGACGCCCTGCTGGTAATCGATCCGGCCGGGCGAATCACCCTGGTAAATGCGCGGGCCGAAGCCCTGTTCGGCTATGAGCGCGTTGACATGATCGGTCAGGCCATCGAGATGCTGATCCCGCCGCGTTACCGAACGGACCATGTCGGCTATCGCAGGGATTACCTGGGCGCACCCCACAGCAGACCGATGGGAGAAGGCGCCGCCCTGTTCGGCCAGCGCAAGGGCGGTGACGAGTTTGCGGTGGACGTGATGCTGAGCCCGCTGCATGTGGAGAAGGGGCTGTTCATCCTGTGCATCGTGCGCAGCCTGTCCGAACGCAGGTCCGGCAAATAATCGGTTCAGGCCGCTGCCGGCTCCGACGCTAAAGCCTCGGGCCTAGCCGATCATGAGCTTGAGGCCGATCAGGATGGTGACGATTTCGAACGAGCGCTTGATCCACAGATTGCCCTTGCGGATGGCGACGTGGCTGCCGAGGTAGCCGCCGATCAGCGAGCCTGCGAGCAGCGCTGGCATCCAGTCCCATGCGATGGTGCCTAGCACGCCCAGCACCAGCGCCCCGGTGCCGTTCCACACCACGCCGCAGAGGATAAGCGTGTAAGCCACCGCGCGCTTGTAGTCGAGGCCGAAGTGATGGATCAGCCAGAGGGTGAGGAACAGCCCGGTGCCGCTGGTGATCGACCCGTTCAGAAAGCCGACGACGAACAGCCCGAGCATGCCCGACAGGAGCGGCAACCCCGCATTGTTCCGCGGCGCGAAATCCATGCCGAGGCGCGGCTTGAAAATCGAATACAGGCCGAGGCTGAACGTCAGCGCGCCCAGCAGCAGCGTGGCGAGCTTTTCCGGAACCTGCAGGATGGTGGCGGCGCCGAGCACGACGCCGGGCAGCCCCGCCCCCAGGATGATCAGCGAGAAGCGGCGGTCGAGATGCGATTCCTTCAGATGCCGCAGCGTCGCCCCGAGTCCGAGTGCCACGCTGGCGACCTTGTGCGTGGCCAGCGCCACGCCGAACGGCAGGCCGAGAAAGATCAGCACGGGAAACTGGATCAGGCCGGCGCCGCCGCCGGACAACGCCGAAAAGAAATTGGCCGCCAGCGAGGCGGCGAACAGGATGATCTGTTCGAACAAGATGCCGCTCAGGTCACGCCGATTTGCGCCGGCAACCTGGCGAAGACAAGCTTCAGTCCAGCCTCCCTGACAGCCTGCAGCAGGCGCTCGGTCATCGCCTCGTCGACGAAGAATTCAACCACCACCGGCACCTCGCCCGCCAGTTCGAAAAACCCGGCGTCGCGCCGGCCATGGCGGCCGAAGCCGGCCAGCGCGCGAAATGCCGAGCCCCCCGGCACCCCCATGTCCTCGGCCATATCGAGCAGCCATTCGTAAGTCAGCTTGCCGTGATGGCGGTCGGATTGTTCGACGAACAACTGCAGGCAGATGACGTTCATTTGAACCCCTTGAGCGTATAAAAACCCAGCGCTGTGGCAGCGAACGATCCCAGCATGTGGCTCAGGGCAATCGCGCCGCCTGTGAGCCACAGCCCGCGCATCAGGGCAGTGACGACCTCGGCGGAAAAGGTGGAGAACGTGGTCAGCCCGCCGAGCAAACCGGTGATGAGGAACAGCCGGGCTTCAGGCGGCAGGCCGGGATGCTCCATGAACCAGGCGATGACGAGGCCGATGAAATAGCCGCCGGTCAGGTTGGCGGCCAGGGTGCCCAGCGGCATCGAGGGAAACAGCGGATTGAGCCAAAGGCCCAGTCCCCAGCGCAGCCAGGCACCGATGGCCGCGCCCACCCCCACGGCGAGGAAAGCGGTCATGAGGCGAGGGATGCGGGGAGGCTCATGCCGGCATTCTAGCCGACCGCCAGCGCATCCTGGACCTTTGATACACTCCGGCCATGACCACCCAGCTCAAAGCCCAAGGCCGCTTCTGGCTCACCCTTGAGGGAAAGAATTTTCTCGGGCGCGGGCGTGTCGAACTGCTGCAGCGCATCGGCGAAACGGGTTCGATCTCCAAGGCCGCCAAGGCCATGAAGATGAGCTACAAGGCCGCCTGGGATGCCGTCGATGCGATGAACACGGCCTGGCCCGCTCCGCTGGTCGAGAGCGGTCCCGGCGGCAGCCGCCTGACCCCGGACGCACAACGCCTGATCGCGTCCTATCTCGACGCCGAGACCCGGCACAAGTCCTTTCTCGTCGATCTGGCCGAATCGCTGCGCTGAAGCCACAGTCGGGAACCAATCGCGCCGGCCTTGGCCCATTGCTTGAGATGAGCCGCCCAACCCGAGGCCGAGGAAAAACATGAAAACCGATCCGGATCGCAGAAAACTCCTGCTCGGCGTGGCCGCCGCGCTGATCTCCCCTGCCGCGCTGGCGGCCCGCGTTGAGCCTACGCCGGCGCAGACC
>JBGSTQ010000077.1:0-6691 GCA_041736375.1 Thiobacillaceae bacterium | reverse complement strand
GGACGAAGCCGCGGTCAAGCCGGCCATCGGCCGCGCGGTCGAGGCAGCGGCGCGCCGCAGCGCTGAACTGGGCGACGATCTGGGGCGGCTGGCATGATAGGGGGCGCACTGACCTTCCTGATCCAGACCCTCGGCAACCTGTTCGCGATCGCCGTGCTGTTGCGTTTCATGATGCAGCTGTTCCGCATCCCGTTTCGCAATTCCTTTGCCCAGTTCATCGTCGCCGTCACCGATTTCGCGGTCAAGCCGCTGCGGCGCGTCATTCCCGGCCTGTTCGGGCTGGATCTGGCCTGCCTGATTCTGGCCTTTGCGGTCGAGTTCATGGTGGTGGTGGCGGGGTACTGGCTGGGAGGCTTTCCGTTCGGCCTGGCGGGAGCGCGCGTGTGGCCGGTGATGCTCGGTCTGGGCGCGGTGCGGCTGATCACGCTGGGAGTGTATCTGGTCATCGGCCTGACCCTGGTGCGGGTGGTGCTGTCGTGGGTCAACGCCTACTCGCCGCTGGCGCCGGTGATCTACGAGCTGACCGAGCCCTTCCTGCGGCCCTTGCGCCGGGTGATTCCGAATATCGCCAACGTCGACCTGACGCCGCTGGTGCTGTTCATCGTCTGCCAGCTGGTGCTGATGGTCCCGGTGATGGCGCTCGAGCGTTCGCTGATTGCCTCCCTCTGAAATTCCGCCCTGGGCGCGCCATGATCCCCGGCACGACGTCTGGCTGCTGGAACTGCATGTTCAACCCGGTGCGCGCGTCACCGAGGCCTGCGGCGAGCACGACGGCCGTCTCAAGCTAAAGATTGCCGCCCCGCCCGTCGATAACAAGGCCAATGGGGTTCTGGGGGGGTGGATCGCAGCGCGTCTGGGGGTGCCGAATTCTGCGGTGCGTCTGGTTCGCGGCGAAACGTCCAGACGAAAAACCGTGGCGGTCAGCGGGCTCGACCCGGGACGGATTGCAGCCGCGCTTGAGCGCTTACTCGACAACAAAACAAAAGCATGAGCATCCATCTGGAACAGGAAGTCGCCGACTACAGCGAGCGGCGCTTGCGGCTGGCCGCGGCCATCACCGACTATGCAGACTGGCTGGACCGCCGGCACGGCATTGACGCCGAACGCACGCTTCGCTTGACCGACAGCGCTGCGAGTCTGCGCAACGACAGGCTGGTGGTTGCCTTCGTCGCCGAATTCTCGCGCGGCAAAACCGAATTGATCAACGCCCTGTTCTTTGCCGACCACGGCCAGCGCCTGCTGCCGTCGGACGCGGGACGCACCACCATGTGTCCGGTCGAACTGTTCGCCGACGCGGACGAAGTCCCCAGCCTGCGCCTGCTGCCGATCGAAACCCGCCGCCGCGAGGAGTCGCTGGGGCGACTCAAGCACATGCCGATCGAATGGTGCCGGATTGCCCTCGACCCGGCCGATCCGCGCCAGATGCAGGAAAGCCTGAAGAAGCTTACCGAGGTCAAGCACGTTCCCGCCGTGGAGGCGATCGAGCTGGGACTGTGGAACGCGGACGACCCGACCGCGCACCAGCGCATGCACCCCGACGGCACCGTCGAGATCCCGGTCTGGCGCTATGCACTGGTCAACTATCCGCACCCGCTGTTGCAGGCGGGCCTGGCCATCCTCGACACTCCCGGCCTCAACGCGCTCGGCGCCGAACCCGAGCTGACACTTTCGGCCATCCCCAATGCGCACGCCGTGATGTTTCTGCTGGCGACCGACACCGGCGTGACCCTTTCCGATCTGGAAATCTGGCAGAAGCACGTCCATCGCCAAGCCAACTACCATGTCGCCGTGCTCAACAAGATCGACATGCTGTGGGACGAGTTGAAAAGCGACGCCGAGATTCACGCGACGATCGAGCGCCAGGCCGAGGAAACGGCGCGCGTGCTCAAGCTGCCGCGCGGGCAAGTGTTCACGGTCTCGGCCCAGAAGGCGCTGGCGGCAAAAATTCGCGGCGACGAGACGCTGCGCTTGCGCTCCGGCATCGAGTCGCTGGAATACCTGCTGGCGCACCAGATCATTCCGGCGCGGCGCGACATGATGTACCACGCGGTCAGCAAGGATAGCCTCGCCTTGCTGGAACAAAGTCGCGCCGACCTGGCTGCCTTACTGCGCAACAGCAGCGAGGAGCTGATTCAGCTGACGCAGCTGTCCGGCAAGAACCGCGGCCTTATCGAACAGACGCGTGCCGAGCTGCAGAAGGAAAAGGACGCCTACGATGCCACCTCCAGCCAGTTCAAGCTGACCCGGAAAGCGCTGCAGGGCCAGGGCGAACACCTGCTGTCGCTGTTGTCGGACGACAGCCTGGGCGCCATCCTCGCCGAGGGTCGTGCGTCAATGGAGAACAGCTGGACCACCCATGGCCTCACCGGCGGAATACGCCTGCTGAGCGAAGAGATCGGATCGCGCCTGAAGCAGGCGACCATGCTCGCCAACAACATGGTCGACACCCTCGAGCAGGCCTATTCGCGCTTTCATCGTCAGCATCACCTGCCGAAGATGCAGGCGCCCCGACTGGATCTGACGGCCTATCGCAACCGGCTGGGGGCCTTGACGAAGGAAACCGAGACTTTTTGCAAGGATCCGGCCAATCTGCTGCTTGAAAAGCATTTCATGATCCGGCGCTTTTATGCCGGCGTGGTGGAAGAGGCGCGCAAGACTTTCGACCTGGCGCGCCAGGAAGCGGAACGCTGGCTGCGCATCGCCCTTGATCCGGTGATGACGCGCATCCGCGAACACAAGCAACACCTCGACACACGGCTTGCCAGCATGAAGCGCATCCTGGAAAACATGGGCATGCTGCAAAACCGCATGATGCAGATCAAGCAGGAAATCACCGAGCTGCGCAGCGAGCGGGAATGGCTGGAGTCGATCGCGGCGCGTCTGGCGGGCTAGCTGCGGGTTCCTGCTGGCCGGGCTGCGGGCTAGGCATTCAGCCGGTTCAGCAAGATCGGCGTCCTGTCGGGGTCGGTGTTCTTGACCAGGCGCAGCGCGGCGGGCGCAAGATCCTCCAGGTTCGACTTCAGTATCTGTTGCTTGACCTGCAGCAGACTCGCCGGATGCATGGAGAAAACCCGCAGGCCCAGTCCCAGCAGCAGCCGGGTCAGTAGCGGATCACCGGCCATTTCGCCGCATACCGACACCGGCTTGCCCGCCTTGGCGCCCACCCGCAGCGTATTCTGGATCAGACCGAGCACCGCAGGGTGCAGCGGGTCGTAGAGGTGGGCGACGCTGTCGTCGGCACGATCGATGGCGAGCGTGTACTGGATCAGGTCATTGGTGCCGATCGACAGGAAGTCGAGCTGCTCGGCAAAGAACCCGGCTGTCAGGGCCGCGGCCGGAACCTCGACCATGCCGCCTACCTCGATTCCCTCGTCGAATTTCAGGCCGTCCCGGTACAGGGACTGGCGCGCCTCGTCGATGCGCTGGAGGGTCTGGCGCAGTTCGGTGAAGCTCGCCAGCATGGGAATGAGAATGCGCACCCGCCCATGCTTCGACGCACGCAGAATGGCACGAAGCTGGGTTAGGAACAGCCCGGGTTCGGCGAGGCACAGGCGGATTGCGCGCAGGCCCAGCGCCGGGTTGTCGGCGACGGTATGCCCCCACGGTGCCTGCTTGTCGGCGCCCAGATCGAGGGTGCGGATGGTGACCGGCTTGCCATCCATGGCCTCGGCAACAGCGCGGTAGGCCTCGTACTGCTCCTCTTCGTCGGGCAGGTCGCTGCGGTTGAGAAACAGGAATTCGCTGCGAAACAGTCCGATGCCATGCGCGCCAGATTCCTTGACCGCATCGATGTCCTGCAGCAGCTCGATGTTCGCCATGAGTTCGATCGGGGTGCCGTCGAGGGTCGCCGCCTTGCTGGTTTTCAGCCGTTTCAGCTTGTCGGTGTCGATGCGCCACTGGTTCTGCCGCAGCCGATATTCGGCGAGAACGGCTTCGTCCGGATTGACGATGACCACGCCCTCGCGGCCGTCGATGATCAGCAGATCGTGGTCGCGGATCAGGCCACGCGCGTTGTGCAGCGCCATCACCGACGGCATGCCCATGCTGCGGGCAAGAATCGCGGTATGCGAGGTGGTGCCGCCGAGGTCGGTGATGAAGGCGGCGAAGCGGATGTTCTTGAACAGGATCATGTCCGCCGGCGAGAGCTCGTGCGCCACCAGGACGCGATCCTCCTCGCCGCCACCATCCAGCGGCAGATGGCTCGGATGGCCGGTGAGCGCCTTCAGCACGCGCTGCACCACCTGCACCACGTCTTCCTGGCGGCTGCGCAGATAGGCATCCTCGATCTCGTTGAATCGCGCCACCAGAGCATCCATCTGCTGCGCCAGAGCCCACTCGGCGTTGCACTGGGTCTCGGCGATCAGCCGCTTGGGTTCTTCGGCGATCATCGAGTCGCCGAGGAACATCAGGTGCATGTCGAGGAAGGCCGACAGTTCGGCCGGCGCCTGCGGAGGAATATGGGCGCGCAGGATTTCGAGCTCGGCGCGTGTCTGCATGATGGCCTCGTCGAAACGCGCCAGCTCGTCGGGGATATATTTCTTCTTCAGAACATACTGCGGCACTTCGACCCGCGCGCTCGAGGTCAGGTGGGCGTGTCCGATGGCGATGCCGCCGGAGACGCCGATGCCGTGCAGACTGAAGCTCACAGTTCCTCCCCGAAGCCGCTCGAAATCAGCGCGGCCAGCGCGTCCATGGCCTCGACTTCGTCGTCGCCGTCGGTTTCCAGGCTGACGGTGCTGCCCTTGGCGGCGGCCAGCATCATCACCCCCATGATGCTCTTGGCGTTGACACGGCGACCGTTGCGCGACATGAAAACCTTGCTGTTGAAGCTCGAGGCCAACTGCGTCAGCTTGGCCGACGGGCGCGCGTGCAGGCCAAGCTTGTTGACGATTTCAATGTCCCTTTGCTGCATCGCACAGAGTTCCGGTGATGTGGTGGATGCTGTTGCGGCCGCCCTCGACGATGCGCTCGACCAGCGCCATCAGCTGCAGGGATTCCCGGTAGTTCAGCGCCTTCAGCAGCATCGGCAGGTTGACGCCGGTCACGCCTTCGACATGGGCGGGCTCGAGCACCCGGCACAGGGTATTGCAGGGGGTTGCGCCATAGATGTCGGCCAGCACCAGCACGCCGTCGCCCTGGTCGAGCTCGGCCAGCCGTGTCTGCAGCACCTGCTGCCGCTCGTCGGGATCGGCGTGGCCAATGAAGTCGAGGGTGGCGAGCGCGGCGGGGCGCCGCCCCAGCACATGGGTCGCGCATTCGACCAGACTCTCGGCCAGCGAGCCGTGAGCGACGACCAGAATTCCTATCATTGCGTCGGATGGTGAACTGAAAACCGCATTCTAGCGGCAACCGTGCCGGTTTCCCTCTGATGAAACCTCTAACCATTCGACTAAGCCCGCAAGCGGGCAAGTCGCTGGTTATCCCCAATCCTCCCCCGCACGCGGGGGAGGGGCGAACGCTGGGCCCAAGATGATCAATGGAGGCGGGGCGCCAGCGCGGGCGAAACGCGCGTGTTGCCCGCCGCGTCCACCGCCAGATAGTGCTCGACCCCGTTGCGCCGGGCACTTTCTTCCAGCTGCTCGGCGCCGGCAATGAAGAGCGGCTTGGACAGGGCATCGGAGCGGGTACCCGCCCTCGCGCCTGAAACCAGAACGGTGACCGACTGCATGCCGGTCGCCGGATAGCCGTTGCGCGGGTCGATGAGGTGGTGATAGCGCCGTCCCGCCGCTTCGAAATAGCGCTGGTAATCGCCCGAGGTGCCGACCGCTTCGCCGTCGTGGAGGTCCAGCGTCGCCAGCGTCCCGGGCCTGCGCGGATGCTGGATGCCGACGCGCCAGGGGCGGTCGCCGTTCTGACCCAGCGCGATGATGTTGCCGCCGATGTTGACCAGGGCGTGGCGAATTCCCCGCGCTCTCAGAATGCGTGCCGCCTCGTCCAGCGCAAGGCCCTTGGCGTAGCCGCCGAGATCGACCTGTACTGCCGGGTTGCTGCTCCAGACGGTTTCGTGCTCGATGTGGATATCGGTCATGCGCGGATTCTGTTTCACCCGGCGTGCGATTTCCGCCGCGTCAGGCACGCGTCCCTGCGGCGCGTCGTCGTGGAAGCCCCACAGGGCGATGAGCCCGCCGATGGCCGGATTGAAAAGATGGCCGGAACGTACCGCGATCGCCTCGGCATCGCGCAGCATGGCGATCAGTTCGGGGTGTTGCGGCGCACGCCGGCCTTCGGCAAAGGCGGTATTGATCCGCGATACCTCGCTGGGCTGCCAGGCGTGAAGCAGGCGGTGCAGTTCGTCAAATTTCGCAAGCACCGCCTGGCTGGCCGCTTTCGCCTGGTCTTCCGGCACCCCGGCAATGCTGACTTCGACCAGCGTGCCGAAAACGAAGGCCTGCTGCTGATAGGGCGGCGGCTTGCCGCACGCGGCAAGCGACAGGGCCAGCAGCAGGCCGAAACCCAATTTCAGTGCCTTCATCGGTGGATCGCCCGCCTGGATCAGATGCTGCCTGTGGCCTGCTCGAGCGCGGCGACAAACTGTGCCGCCACGTCGTGTCCGGTCTGGGCAGTGATTTCTTGAAAGCCGGTGGGACTGGTGACGTTGATTTCGGTCAGGCAGTCGCCGATCACGTCGAGACCGGCCAGAAACAGGCCGTGCGCCCGCGCCCATGGCGCGATGGCCGCGGCGATTTCACGG
>JBGSTQ010000052.1:0-2357 GCA_041736375.1 Thiobacillaceae bacterium | reverse complement strand
CCGGCGGTCTCGGCGCCGCGTATGGGGTGCGCCGGTTGCGGCCGCAGGGCGAGCCTCCTGCACTGGCGATGGACAACCCCACCGAATTGCGTCCGGCGCTGGGTTTCGGTCTGCTGTACGCCGTCGTCCTGCTGGCCGCGGCCTGGCTATCCGACTGGCTTGGCTCGCGCGGATTGTATGCGGTGGCGCTGGTGTCGGGCTTGACCGATGTCGACGCCATCACCCTCTCCAGCCTGCGGCTGCACAATCTTGACAAGCTGTCGGCGGGCGTCGCAGTCAATGTCATCACCCTCGCGATCCTGGCCAATCTGGTCTTCAAATCGCTGCTCACGCTGGCCATCGGGGGCTGGCACATGGCGCGCCATGCGATGGCGGGCATGGGCGCGCTGGGTCTGGGACTGGTGGCAGCCTGGGCTATAATCCACGGCTTTTCCGCTTAGTCATCGAACCCATCATGGAAGCCGAAAGCCTCAATCAGATCGAATCCAAACTCGCCGACCTGGGCGAGCGTGCCACCCAACTCAGGGGGTTTCTTTGACTACGATCACAAAAAGGATCGTCTAGAAGAAGTCGTCCGCCTGTCCGAAGCACCGGACTTCTGGACCGACGCCGCCCGCGCCCAGGAACTGGGCCGCGAACGCAAGTCGCTGGAAGACGTGGTGGTGGTGCTCAACCGCGTGGCGTCGGGCCTGAAGGATGCATCCGAGCTGTTCGAGATGGCGCGCGAGGAAAACGACGACGACACGCTCGCCGCCGTGCAGGCCGACATCGAGGCCATCGAAAAGGACGTCTCGACGCTGGAATTCCGCCGCATGTTCAACAATCCGGCCGACCCCAACAACTGCTTCCTCGACATCCAGGCCGGCGCTGGCGGTACCGAAGCCTGCGACTGGGCCTCGATGCTGCTGCGGCAATACCTTAAATACGCCGAGCGCAAGGGCTTCAAGGCTGAGCTGCTGGAGGAATCCGAAGGCGACGTGGCTGGCATCAAGTCCGCTTCGATCAAGATTGAGGGCGACTACGCCTACGGCACCCTGCGCACCGAAACCGGCGTCCACCGCCTGGTGCGCAAATCACCGTTCGACTCGTCCGGCGGCCGCCATACCTCCTTCGCCAGCGTGTTCGTCTACCCCGAAGTCGACGATTCGATCGAGGTGGACATCAACCCGGCGGATCTGCGCATCGACACGTACCGTGCTTCAGGAGCGGGCGGCCAGCACATTAACAAGACCGACTCGGCGGTGCGCATCACCCACCTGCCCACCAATATCGTGGTGCAGTGCCAGAACGACCGCTCGCAGCACAAGAACAAGGCCGAAGCGATGTCGATGCTGAAGTCGAAGCTCTACGAAGCCGAACTGCGCAAGCGCCAGGCCGAGCAGGACAAGCTCGAAGCCGGCAAGTCGGACGTCGGCTGGGGCCACCAGATCCGCAGCTACGTGCTCGACCAGTCGCGCATCAAGGATTTGCGCACCAACGTCGAAGCCTCGAACACGCAGAAGGTGCTGGACGGCGACCTTGACCAATTCATCGAGGCGAGTCTGAAACAGGGCGTTTGATCGACAGGGAGGGCGGGTCAGCCCTCCGCAACCACGGCCAGCACGGCCTCGCCGTAGGCTTCCAGCTTCTTCGTTCCCAGACCCGATATCTCACCCAGTTCCGCCAGGGTGGCGGGGCGGCGCGCGGTGATCTCACGTAGCGTCGCGTCGTGCAGGATGACGTAGGCGGGCACGCCTTTTTCGTTGGCGGTTTCGCGGCGCCAGGCGCGCAGTGACAGGAATAAGGGATCTTCGTCGTCGTGGACGCCAGCGCCCGAGCTGGGCGCGAAACGCGATTTCTTGCTGCGGGCCGGTCGCACTTCGATGGCGCGCAGCATGACGGTTTCGTCGCCCTTCAGCACCGGCCGCGCGGCGGCAGTAAGTTTGAGCGCGCCGTAGGCAGTGTGATCCACTTCCAGCAGGCCACGCACCACGAGCTGCCGTAGCACGGCGCGCCAGACTTTGTCGGTTTGGCTGGCGCCGATGCCGAATACGCTCAATTGGCTGTGGCCGAATTTGTCGACTTTTTCCGTGGTCTTGCCGAGCAGCACGTCGATGACGTGCCCGGCGCCGAAGCGCTGGCCGGTGCGGTAGACGGCGGAGAGCAGTTTTTGCGCGGCTTCGGTGCCGTCCCAGAGCGTGGGCGGGTTGATACAGACATCGCAGTTGCCGCAGGGCGGGCTGGTTTCGCCGAAGTAGCTCAAGAGCGCGACGCGGCGGCAGCTAGCGGCTTCGGCGAGGCCGACCAGCGCATCGAGCTTGGCGTGGCCGATGCGCTTGTGCGCGTCCTCGGCTTCGCCCTCGTCGATGAAGCGGCGC
>JBGSTQ010000049.1:0-1511 GCA_041736375.1 Thiobacillaceae bacterium | reverse complement strand
GCCGTCGAGCGCGGCATCGAAATCCGCCGTCGTAGCCAGCGCCTCGGGCAAGGTACAGTCGGGCAGGTAGCGGGTATTGCGGTGCTGCTGGCGGATGGTGTCGATCTGTTCCGGGTTGCGGCCCCACAGGGTGACGGCATGCTGCGGGGCCCAGCTGGAAGCCAGCGCGGTTCCCCAAGCGCCGGCGCCGAGGACGCTCAGCTTCATTGCCCCCATACCTCGTGGAGGCGCAGCCAGCCGACTAGCCCGTTGACATGACGCACCTGCAGCCAGCCCAGTCCGGTTGGCTCGCCCAGGGCCTCGAGCAAGACGCCGCGGGTGGCGCGGAAGGCTGTCTCGGCATCGGGATTGGCCTGCTGCCGGACGATGATTTCGTCGACCTTCACCATCACGCTGCGGCTGTTGCCGAGTGCGGACGTCTCGATCCAGGACAGACGGCCGTTGGGATCGCGCACCTTGACCCACTCCGCGGTATCGACGATGACCTCGAGCGGAACGTTGCCGCCGACCACGGCAAGCTTGCCGGAAGCCTGGGAGGGCGCGTCATACAGAATCGCGGCGCGAGCGGTGCTGCGATAGTCCAGCCCCCACGCCGGGACGGCGAGCAGGACGAGGATGACGGCGACGAGCGGCTTCAATGCGTTTGCGGGGCGGCCTGCTGTTGCTGGGCCAACTGCTGCTGCTGGAACAGCGCCTCGAAGTTGACCGGATTGAGCAGCAGGGGCGGGAAACCGGCACGGATCACCACATCGGAGACCGTCTCGCGCAGGTAAGGGAAAACGATGTTGGGGCAGCCGATGCCCAGCACCAGCGGCAGTTGGTCCTGCGGCACGTTCTGGATGCGGAAAATGCCGGCCTGGCTGCATTCGACCAGGAATAGGGTCTTGTCCCCCGACTTGGCGGTGATGGTGACCGTGATGCTGGAGTGGTAAAGGTCCTCGGCCAGTGCGCGGCTGTCGGTGGACATCTGCACGTCCATCTGCGGCGCTTCGCGTTCGAGGAAGATGGCGGGGGCATTGGGCACTTCCACCGACAGGTCCTTGACGTAGATTTTCTCGATATTGAAACCGGGTTGCTGCTGTTCTTCAGCCATGATGACTCCTGATGAATAAATAACCGGAACGCCTGTCCCGGCTGCCGGCGGCTATTGTACCTTGGCTGGCTCGATGCCCTGTGAGGCGAGCCAGCGCTTCAGCGCGTAGGCCTCCATCGCGCCGGAGGTGCGTGCGACTTCCTCGCCATTCCTGAACAGGATCAGGCTGGGTATGCCTTTGATGTGTTGGCGCATCGACACCCCGGGATGCGCTTCGGTGTCGACCCTGGCGAAGCGCACGCGGGTTTTCAGCTCGGCCGCCACGGCGTCGAAAACCGCTGTCATCATCTTGCACGGCCCGCACCAGTCCGCCCAGAAATCCACCAGCACCGGCAGGCCGGCGTGCCGGATGAACGGGTCGAAGCTGGCGGCGCTCAGATCCACCGGCTTGCCGGGCAGCAGCGCCGCGCCGCACTCG
>JBGSTQ010000016.1:0-2402 GCA_041736375.1 Thiobacillaceae bacterium | reverse complement strand
TCAGGCGGCGAGACGCGAACAGGCGGGCTGCCTGGTACTGGCCGACAGGGCGCGCCTGCACGGCGGGGCCGGCTTCGAACGGATGCTGGACGAGATCGAGTGCCCGATTGTGCTGACCCGATAACCGGGTGGTCATGGGTTTGGCGGCTGTTGCGGACTGGCCCCCGGACGGTGCTGGCCATGATCTACATTACAAATAAGTAGTCAGAGGAGAACATGATGAAAACACCGCTGCAAATCACCTTTCGCGATATCGAGCATTCCGATGCGCTTGAGGCGCATATCCGCGAAAAGGCCGGGAAGCTGGAAACCTTCTTCGAACCGATCATGTCCTGCCGCGTGGTGGTGGAAATGCCGCACCAGCACAAGCACCAGGGCAAGGCCTTCAACGTGCGCATCGACATCGGCGTGCCGGGAAGCGAGATCGTGGTCAACCGTGACCGGCATGAGGACGTCTATGTCGCGCTGCGCGACGCCTTCGATGCCGCCCGGCGCCAGCTCGAGGATTATGCCCGTCGTCTCAAGGGCGTGACCAAGGCCCATGCGCCGGAATTCGTCGGCGAAGTGACGCGGCTGTTTCCCGAGGAAGGTTACGGTTTCATCCGCCGCGCCGACGGCGACGAGTTGTACTTCAATTCGGACAATCTGGTGAACATCACGCTCGACCAGCTGAGCGAGGGCGTCGAGGTCAAATTCATCGAGGAAATGGCTGCCGAAGGCCTGCAAGCCAAGCGCGTCAGCGTCGGCCATCACCATCAGCCTTGATGGGGAGAGGGTTTGCGTGAATTGAAATGGCTGATTGAGGCGATGAATGATCCGATTGCTTGCAGCTGCCCGGCCGCCTAGGGGTCGCCACCGTTTGGTTCAGGGCGAACGGCGTGGGAAGGGTGTGAACCGAGGCGGCGCATGCGCAGTCCTTCGCGGACCAGTGCCGCCTCGAAATCAGCAAAGTCGGCCGTTGCCTGACCTTCTTTTTCCCAGATCTCTTTCAGCTTGACCAGTGCGCGTTCAGGGGCCATCCCGGGTTCCAGGTAGCCCAGCCGGGTGGCCGCAGCACGGACCAGTGGCGACAGTGCAGGCTCGGCCTTGTCCCAGATGCCACGCAATTCGCGCAGGAAAATGCCGGCCGTGGTGTCGCCGATACCCTTGCCCAGAGCCTTGATGCGATGTTCCAGATCGCGCGCGTCGGCGGCGGCGTCATGCAGGACATCGAGGCTGCCACCGTAATCGCGCAGCAGCGAATGGCAGACCTCGAGCAGCTTGGTGGCGGTCTTGTAGTCGTAGCGCACATAGCCGCCCGCGTCGAGGATGGCCACCAGCCCGTCCCAGCCGGTTGCCACGATGCCTTCGGGGGTGAGCACGCCACGGGCCGAGAATGCCTTCCAGGTTCGGGTGGCAAGCGCTTCCGATATGCGCGCGCCGTACAGCAGCGCGGCGAGAAACCACTTGAAGCGTTCATCCGCCTTCGCTGCGGCGAGATCGATGCCGAGTGCGCTGGCATAACGTCCGCCTCGGCAGCCCAGCAATGCAGCGGGGTCCATGCCTTCGTGTCCTGTGATCATGGCTGCCGAGCGTCAGCGCACAGGCAGCGCAGCGCGCCAGGCGGATGGATGTCGTGGTAAGTCCGGAAAGGGAAATGTGCGGCGAACGGGAAATGAAAACCGAACCGATTTTTTGCCGGCCGACATGCAGACTCGCATACCGGCCGACCCCGCTTCTGCCTGGATTGCGTTTAAATCATCACTTCTTGTGGCAACGGCTGCAATTATCCTTGGCGGCGAATGCCTTGCCGCCATCGGCGTGGCAGGTGAAACAGAACTTCCCGCTCTCGTGATCTTCCTTGGTGATCTTGACGGCGCGCTCCCTCATGAAGATGGCGTTATGGCAGTCCTTGCACTTCAGGCTAGCCGCATGCTTCTCGCCATCGAATACGACCTTGCCCTCGGGCGAGTTGTTGAATTCGGCGACTTCGCCTGGTGGAACCGCGATGGCCGAACCGGAAAATGCGAACGCCATCAATACTGCAACGATGCTTGCTCGGGCTTTCATTTCACTCTCTCCTCTAGTATTTATGAAGATCACGACGTACCAGCACCCCACTGAAAATAGCTGGCTCACTGTCCTTTATATCAATAGTTTCAACAGATGGAAGTAATTTTGTGACAACTCCTGGCCATTTCAGGCGAGCGATTCAACGCTGCCGTGCCGCGCCGGCCTTTACCATCGTTCGCTCGACCTGCGCCGGCCAGATGCCCTTGTCCTGCACCCGCGACGCTTCAAATACCAGCCAGCTTTGCTTGCCGTAGTGAGGCAGGGCGCGCTGCAGGGCCTGCAGGGAAGGCGCATCCTGCGCCGAGACCACGGCGTAGGGCCGGCCGTCGGGTGCCCGCGCGGTCCAGACC
>JBGSTQ010000015.1:0-5695 GCA_041736375.1 Thiobacillaceae bacterium | reverse complement strand
AGGACGCCGGCGTGGTGTATGGCGCGGTGTCGGGGGTCACGGTGTCCGACCACGTTCCGGCGGCATTGGCCCGTGCGCGGGTGCTGATCGATTTCACCCGACCCGAGGCGACCTTTGGTTATCTCGAGGCCTGCACGGCGGCCGGCGTGCCGCTGGTGATCGGCACGACCGGGTTCGACGAGGCGGGCAAGGCGCGCATCCGCGACGCGGCCAAATCCATTCCGATCGTGTTCGCGCCCAACATGAGCGTCGGCGTCAACCTGCTGATGAAGCTCGCCGAACTCGCCGCCAGTGTGCTGCAGGACGGCTACGACATCGAAATCATCGAGGCGCACCATCGCCACAAGATCGATGCACCCTCCGGCACCGCCCTAGGGCTGGGACAGGCCGTCGCCCGGGCGACCCAACGCGATCTGGCGCAGTGCGCCGTCTACGGCCGCGAAGGCGTCACCGGTGAACGCGATCCCCGGACCATCGGTTTTGCAACGGTGCGCGGTGGCGACATCGTCGGCGACCACACCCTGCTGTTCGCCGGCACCGGCGAGCGCATCGAGCTGACGCACAAGGCCAGCAGCCGCGCCACCTTCGCCCAGGGCGCGCTGCGCGCCGCCAAATGGCTGCAGGGCAGGGCGCCGGGACTTTACGACATGCGCGACGTGCTCGGCCTTCAATAAGATACGGGAAAATCCGCAATGAACCGCGTCAAGGTATACAGCACCGGCACCTGCCCGATCTGCGTCAAGACCAAGGCCCTGCTCGACAAGTGGGGGGTGGGCTACGACGAGGTCCGCATCGATCTCGATCGCAGCGCCATGCAGGAATTTGTCGTCGTCACCCACAGCGCGCGCACCGTGCCGCAGATCGTCATCGACGGCAAGTGCATCGGCGGCTTCACCGAGCTCACCGAACTGCACATGGACGGCGAGCTGGATAATCTCCTGCAGGACACCGGGCGCGCCTGACTGCCTCAGTGCACGACGTCGTGGCGATGACGTAGCCAGATCAAGGTCATCACGCTGCTGATGAACAGGCCGAACACCCAGATGATGGTGTAGATATGCCAGTCGGCGCGCATCATCAGCGCGTACGCTCCGCTCAGCGCGAGGATGCTGATGTTCTCGTTGAAATTCTGCTGGGCGATGGAGTGGCCCGCCCCCATCAACAAGTGTCCGCGATGCTGCAGCAGGGCGTTCATCGGGACGACAAAGAAACCGGCCAGCCCGCCCGCGAGAAACAGCAGCAGCATGGCCGGGAAGAGACTATCCACCCAGATCAGTGCGATCGGCACAAACCCCAGCAGGATGCCGGAGGGCAATACGCCGATTGCGCGCTCGAGGCGGACGAATTTTCCGGCCAGGATCGAACCGACGGCAATGCCGAAGGCGGTCACGGCGGTCAGCTGGGTGGCCTGGTCGAGTCCGTATTTCAGGTTGAGCGCGGCCCAGGCAATGATCAGAAGGCGCAGCGTCGCTCCCACCCCCCAGAACAGCGTGGTCACCGCGAGCGAAACCTGGCCGAGCGGGTCGCGCCAGAGCAGGACGAAGCTGTGCCAGAAATCGTGCAGGATGAACAGCGGCGAGGTGCTCGGCAGCCCGTGGTCAATCGGCAGGCGAGGGATGAACAGGTTGACGACGGCGGCGGCGAGATAGAGGCTGGTGATCGCGATGATGGCGAATTTGGGTGCGATCACGAAGCCATCAAGGCCCAGGCTTAACAGAACATCCCCCGCCAGCTGCGGATTGATCAGCGCGCCACCGATGACGGCGCCGAGAACGATGGCGGCGACCGTCGTTCCTTCCATCCAGCTGTTGGCGACCACCAGCTTGGCGGGGGGAAGCAGTTCGGTGAGGATGCCGTATTTAGCCGGCGAGTACATGGCGGCGCCCACTCCGACAATGGCATAGGCGATCAGGGGATGCAGTCCGGCCAGCATGATCAGGCAGCCGGCGAACTTGACGGTGTTGGCAATCAGCATGACCCGGCCTTTGGGAAAACCGTCGGCAAAAGGTCCGACCAGAGGGGCAAGGACGATGTAGGCGATGACAAAGACCGTCTGCAACAGCGGCGAATGCCATTCCGGCGCAGAAGCGAACTGCAGCAGGCCAATGGCGGCGAACAGCAGGGCGTTGTCAGCCAGCGCGGAGAGAAACTGCGCCAGCAGGATGGTGTAGAAGCCGCGATTCAAATCAGGCTGCCGCGTCGAGTTGGCGGAATCGAGCTGCAAAGCCCGCGGTCAATGCGCTTGAAAAGTCAAAGATTACAACAGCTTGATGATCCGGATGTTTGAACACAGACGGGTTTATGGTTGAATAAAATTTTTTATTGACCCGGAGGCGTACTTCATGGCCGACCGCAGACTGCAAGTATTCTACACCGTAGCCAAACAGCTCAGTTTCACCAAGGCGGCTGATATTCTCTACATGACCCAGCCAGCCGTGACCTTTCAGGTCAAGCAGCTGGAGGAGCATTTCAATACCCGCCTGTTCGAACGCAGCCATGGCAGGATTTCACTGACCCCGACCGGCGATCTGGTCCTCGGCTATGCCGAGCGCATTCTTGCGCTCACCGGCGAGATGGAGGCGAGGGTCGGCGAGTTGACCGGCCAGGTAACGGGACCGCTGATGATCGGCGCGTCGACCACGATTGCCGAATATCAGCTGCCACGCATACTTGGCGAGTTCAAGAGTCGTTTCCCGCAGGTTCAGGCCAGGCTCACGGTGGCGAATTCGGAAACGGTTGCCGCCAAGGTGGCCGATCATTCGCTCGATGTCGGTCTGATCGAAGCCCCGTCGCACAATCCGAATCTGACCACCGTGGCCTGTTGCGAGGATGAACTGGTGATGATCTGCATGCCGGGGCATGCGCTGGCCGGCAAGGCTAGCGTCAGCGCCAAGGATATCGCCGAGCAGCCCTATGTCTCGCGTGAACACGGCTCGGGCACCCGCGAAGTCATCGATGGGTTTTTCAGGGACAACGGAGTCAATCCGGATGATCTGCACATCGAAATGGAACTGGGCAGCCGGGAAGCGATCAAGGGCGCGGTCGAGGCCGGGCTGGGAATTGCCATCATGTCGGCGTCGACCGTGGTGAAGGAAATTCAGCTCGGCACCTTGGTCGCCATCCCGTTGAATCCCTTGTTGACCCGGCAGCTCTCGATGGTTTACGCGCCGGAAAAATTCCGCAGCAAGCTGCTGGACGCTTTCATCACCTTCGTTGAAAGCAAGTTCCAGCAGTGCGCCACCGATGTCATTCCCCTCAAGCGTCCTTACAAGGGACGCAGTCGCGGATGACCGGCAGTAAGCGTCTGCTCAAGCTGTTCCGCGCACTGTCGCCGGAGCGGCAGCAGGCCTTGCTGGACTACGCGGAGTTTCTGGTCGGCAAGGAAGAAGCGAAACCCGCGGTGGCAACCGAGCCGCTGCCGATCCCGCGACCGGCAGAAGAAAATGTCGTCAAGGCCATCCAGCGTCTGATGCAGACCTATCCGATGCTCGAGCGCAACCAGATTTTCCACGAAGCGTCGGCGCAGATGACGCGTCATCTGATCCACGGTGTTCCCGCTTCAGAAGCCATCGATGAACTGGAGCGGATCTTCGAGCGTCAGTATCAAAACTTTCTCTCCCTGACCGAGCGGATGACGTCGTCCTGAAATAAAGAGGCAGCGATTCAGGGCGGCAGGGCCTGGCTGCATTTCCAGCAGCTGAGGAAATTGCCGGGATTGGTTTCGCCGCAGCGCAAGCAAGTTTTTTCGGACGTTTCAGGGTTATTGGCGAGCTCGGACAGGGCAGTTCGTGCCCGGATCTCCTGATTTTCGTCCTCGATCCATACTTCAGGCAAAACGTGGGCGAACGGCAATTCGCCGACAGCGCCCGCCGCGTTGACATTGAAAATGTGGTTTGGAATGCCAATCTGGCTGAGGGTATCCGCCGCCAGTTGGGCGTCCATCAAAGTATTGGCGGAGTAGACGCGCTTCATGCGCGGGGCGAAATGCGTCAGGCCTTGCGGCGAACCCGCACGATGAGGTCGATGCCTTCAGTGACCATATCGGCAGGCAGGGGAGGCAGGCCGGATATCTCGATGTGTTCGGCACTGATGTCGGAGAGCTTGCCGCTGTCCACTTCATACAAATGATGGTGGGGCGAGGTATTGGGGTCGTAGAAAACCTTGCTGGGATCGACAATCACCTCGCGGATCAGGTTTTTCTCCAGAAACAGCTTGAGCGTGTTGTAGACCGTGGCCTTGGAGGTTTCGGAATGACGGGTGTTGACGATCGCCATCACCTGGTCGGCCGAGAGATGTGCCTGGCGCGAAAACAGCGCATGCGCGATCTCGATCCGCTGATGGGTCGGGTTGATGTCGTGGCTGCGCAGCAGGCTGCCCAAGTTGTCGCGGGTGTAATGCATAAAACAATAATAATCGCCAATCTGGACTTTGTCTAATTTCCGGAATGGGTATGACCATCGGCTGGAATTGCCGGCGTGGCGCGGCAGCAACGGTAAAAAACGGTACAATTTCGTTTTGCTCATGAGTCATCCTGCACGTGGTCACGCTCACCCGACTTGACAGTACCCAGGCCGATTTTCAGGCCCGCCTCATCCGCCTGCTGCAGTTCGATGATGCACAGGACGCCGCGATTGAACGCACGGTCGCCGACATTCTTGCCGATGTCAAAAAGCGCGGTGATGCCGCAGTGCTCGAGTACACCCGCCGCTTTGACCGGCTGGATGTGGATGCCATGAGCCGTCTGGAATTGCCTGCCGAGTCGCTGCAACGGGCGCTGAACGATCTTGCTCCGGAGGTTCGGCAGGCACTCGATGCCGCGGCGGATCGCGTTCGCCGTTACCACGAAAAGCAGATCCAGGAGTCGTGGACCTATACCGAGGACGACGGCACCGTGCTGGGGCAGAAGATCACCCCGCTCGACCGTGTCGGACTGTATGTGCCGGGTGGCAAGGCAGCCTACCCCTCGTCGGTGCTGATGAACGCGATTCCGGCCAAGGTGGCCGGCGTGGGCGAGCTCATCATGGTGGTGCCGACGCCGGGGGGCGAACAGAATCAGCTGGTGCTGGCCGCGGCCGCGATTGCAGGGGTGGACCGCGTGTTCACCATCGGCGGCGCGCAGGCGGTGGCGGCGCTTGCCTACGGCACCGAAACCGTGCCTCAGGTCGACAAGATCGTCGGTCCGGGCAATGCCTACGTGGCAGCAGCCAAGCGGCGGGTATTCGGCACGGTGGGCATCGACATGATCGCAGGGCCGTCCGAAATCCTCGTCATCGCCGATGGCCACACGCCGCCGGAATGGGTTGCGATGGATCTATTCTCGCAGGCCGAGCACGACGAAATGGCGCAATCGATCCTGCTGTCGCCCGACGCCGCCTATCTCGATGCAGTTGCGGCGGCGATCGACAAGCTTATCGACGAGATGCCGCGCAGCGAGGTGATCCGCACCTCGCTGACCAACCGAGGCGCGCTGATCAAGACGCGCGATCTCGACGATGCTGCAGCGATCTCGAACACTATCGCGCCGGAACACCTGGAACTGTCGGTGGCCGATCCCGACGCGCTGCTGCCGAAACTGCGTCATGCCGGGGCGATTTTCATGGGCAAGAACACCTGCGAAGCGCTTGGAGACTACTGTGCCGGGCCGAATCACGTGCTGCCCACCTCGCGCACCGCGCGCTTCTCGTCGCCGCTGGGC
>JBGSTQ010000428.1:0-4264 GCA_041736375.1 Thiobacillaceae bacterium | reverse complement strand
CATGCAGGCCTGGCGCAGGTCTTCGTGCAGGACGCCGGCGGGCGAGTCGCCCAGCACATCGATCGGGCCGGTGACCGGATAGGCGGCCACGGGCAGGCCGCAGGCCATCGCTTCCAGCAGCACCAGTCCGAAGGTGTCGGTCTTGCTGGGGAACACGAAGACGTCGGCGGCGGCATAGACTTCGGCCAGTTCCGGCTGCTTCATCACGCCGAGGTAATGGGCATCGGGATACTGGGCGCGCAGGCCGGCCAGCGCCGGGCCGTCGCCCACCACCCACTTGGACCCGGGCAGGTCCAGCTGCAAAAAGGCCTCGACGTTCTTTTCGACCGCCACCCGGCCGACGTAGAGGAATATCGGGTGTTCGGTGTCCAGGCGATGCGAGTCCTGCATCCTGAACACGTCGAGATCCACCCCGCGCGACCACAGCACCACGTTGGTGAAGCCGAAGGCTTCGAGATCGGACTTGACCGCAGGCGTGGGGGCCATCACCGCGCTGGCGGGACCGTGGAACCAGCGCAGGAAGCGGTAGGTCCAGGCGAGCGGAATGCCGGTGCGGGCTTTGACGTATTCGGGAAAGCGGGTGTGGTACGCGGTGGTGAACGGCAGCTTGTTGCGCAGGGCATGGCGGCGCGCAGCGAGGCCCAGCGGCCCTTCGGTGGCGATGTGCAGCGCGTGGGGAGCGTAGTCCCGGATGCGTTTCTGGACCGCCTTGCCCGCCAGCATGGACAGGCGGATGTCCGGATAGGTGGGGCAGGGCAGGGTGCGGAATTCCAGCGGGGTGAGGATGTCGACCTCATGCCCCATGGCCTGCATTTCGCGGCGGGTGGTGGTGAGCGTGCGCACCACGCCGTTGACTTGCGGTGACCAGGCATCGGTCACGATCATGACTTTCATAGGGGCTCCAGTACGGTTGCCATGCGGGGCGCGCTGGACGTGTCCAGGCAGTTTGTCCAGTGCAGGATTTCGAGCGTGCCGTCGGCGGTTTCGGCGAGCGCGCTCAGGCTTTCCACCCAGTCGCCGTCGTTGCAGTACACCAGGCCGTCCATCGTGCGGATTTCCGCCTTGTGGATATGGCCGCAGATGACGCCGTCGCAATCGCGGCGTCGCGCTTCTTCGGTCATCACTTTCTCGAACGCGGTGATGAAGCTGACCGCGTTCTTGACCTTGTGCTTGATGTATTGCGACAGCGACCAGTAGGGGTAGCCCATGCGCGTGCGCAAGCCGTTGAACCAGCGGTTGAGCACCAGGATCAGGGTGTAGCCGCTGTCGCCCAGATAGGCCAGCCAGCGCGCGTGCTGCATCACGCCGTCGAAGAGGTCGCCGTGGGTGACCAGAAAGCGCCTGCCGTCGGCGGTGACGTGGATCACCTCGTCCGCCACTTCGATGTCGCCAAAGGCCAGGCCCATGAACTGTCGCGCCATCGAATCGTGGTTGCCGGGCACGTAGATCACCCGTGTGCCCTTGCGCGCCTTGCGCAGGAGTTTTTGCACCACGTCGTTGTGCGACTGTGGCCAGTACCAGCCGCGGCGCAATTGCCAGCCGTCGATGATGTCGCCGACCAGATAGAGCGTGTCGGATTCGTTGTGCTTGAGGAAGTCGAGCAGATACCGAGCCTGGCAGCCGGCCGTGCCGAGGTGGATGTCGGAAATCCACAGGGTGCGGTAGTGGCGGGGAGCTTGTTCGGAAGATGGAGGCGGATCGGGGGGGAGCGGGGCGGTCTGCCCGGAAGGCCGGCTGGCGGTGCCGGAGGGCCGTCGGGTATAGCCATCAGGACGCGCGCGGAGCAGATTCGTGACGCGATTCAGCATGGTCGCCATCAGGCCACGGTCACATGACCGTGGTGTGGCATTCAGGTGAAGTTTTGTTGACGCTCGATCTGCCCGCGTCGGACAGAATCAGGACTGGCGGGCGAGGAGCTTCAGCAGTTCGACCTGCGCGCAGTAGGATTTGGCGCCACGCGTATGACGGCGGCGGAAGCTGCCGTCGGACTGCATTTCCCAGGCCTGAACGTTGTCGCGCAGGTAGGGCTTGAGGCCTTCCGCGATGACGCGCTTTTTCAGCTTGGGGTTGAGGACGGGAAAGCCGGTTTCGATGCGGCGGAAGAAGTTGCGGTCCATCCAGTCGGCCGACGACAGGTAGACCTGGTCGTCGCCGTCGTTCTTGAAATAGAAGATCCGCGTGTGTTCGAGAAAGCGTCCGACCACGGATCGCACGCGGATGTGCTCGGACAATCCGGGAATGCCGGGACGCAGCGCGCAGACCCCGCGGACGATCAGGTCGATCTTCACCCCGGCCTGTGAGGCGGCGTAGAGGGCGGCGATGACCTGCGGCTCGAGCAGCGCGTTCATCTTGGCGACGATGGCGGCGGGTTTGCCGGCGGCGGCGTTTTCAGCTTCGCGGTTGATCGCGGCGATGACCTCGTTGTGCATGGTGAAGGGCGACTGCCACAGGCGCTTGAGCTTGCCGGCCTTGCCCAGGCCGGTGATCTGGGTGAACAGGCTGTTGGCGTCGGCGGTGATCGCCTCGTCGGCGGTCAGGAGGCCGAAGTCGGTGTACAGGCGGGCGGTGCGGGCGTGGTAGTTGCCGGTGCCGAGGTGGGCGTAGCGGCGCAGCATGCCGTCCTCGCGGCGAATCACCAGGGCCAGCTTGGCGTGGGTCTTGTGGCCGACCACGCCGTAGATGACGTGGGCACCGACCTCTTCCAGCTTGGCCGCCCAGTTGATGTTGGCTTCCTCGTCGAAGCGCGCCATCAGTTCGACCACCACCGTGATTTCCTTGCCCGACAGCGCGGCGCGGATCAGTGCCTGCATCAGCTTGGAATCGGTGCCGGTGCGGTACACCGTCTGGCGGATGGCGACGACGTTGGGGTCGGCCGCGGCCTGCTCGATGAAGTCGATCACCGGCTGGAAGGATTCGAAGGGATGATGCAGCAGGATGTCGCCCCGGCGGATTTCGGCGAAGATGTCCTCGTTCTTGGCCAGGCGTGCCGGCAGGGCGGGCACGAAGGGGGCGAACTTGAGGTCGGGGCGATCGACCCAGTCGGGCACCTGCATCAGCCGCACCAGGTTGACCGGACCATGAACCTGATAGAGATCGTCAGGTTCGAGTTCGAACTGTTCGAGCAAAAAGGTCGCCATCGACTCCGAGCAGTTGTCGGCGACCTCGAGACGCACCGCCGCGCCGAAATGACGCTGGGGCAGTTCGCCCTGCAGGGCCTGGCGCAGGTTCTTGGTTTCTTCCTCGTCGACGAACAGGTCGGAGTTGCGGGTGACGCGGAACTGGTAGCAGCCCTCGACCTTCATGCCGGTGAACAGTTCGCCGACATGGGCGTGCAGGATCGACGACAGAAACACGAAGCCATACTCGCAGCTTGCCACGTCCGAGGGCATGCGGATCACCCGCGGCAGGGAACGCGGCGCCTGCACCACCGCGGCGCCGGAGTTGCGGCCGAAGGCATCGCGGCCGGACAGTTCCACCGCAAAGTTGAGGCTCTTGTTCAGCACGCGCGGAAAGGGATGCGAGGGGTCGAGCCCGATCGGCGTCAGCACCGGCATCAGCTCGCGGAAAAAGTAGTCGCGGATCCACGCCGCCTGGGCTTCGTTCCACTGGGTGCGGCGGATGAAGTGGATGCCCTGTGCCGCCAGTTCCGGGATGACTTCGCGGTTGAGCACGTCGTACTGGTGCGCGACCAGTTCGTGCGCCACGTCGGACACGGCACGGAACTGCTGGCGTGCGGTCAGGCCATCGGGCGAGAACTGGGTCGAGTTGGCGCGGATCTGTTCCTTGAGGCCGGCCACCCGCACCTCGAAGAACTCGTCCATGTTGCTGGAGACGATGGAGAGAAAACGCAGCCTTTCCAGCATCGGCATGTCGGGGTCTTCGGCCTGGGCCAGCACGCGGCGCTGGAAAGCGAGAATGCCGAGTTCGCGGTTGATCAGGGTTTCGGGGCTGGGGAGATTCATGGCGGAGGCGTCATAAAGATTGGCTATGATAAAGCGCGGCCAAAGAATTCAACATGACACTTCAATGACGGACACCTCCTCACCGCTCGAAATCGAGCTCAAGCTCGCATTGCCCGTGGAGCAGGTGCCGGCGTTTCTGCGCCTGATGGCGCGAAGGCGCATCCCCCCGGTAAGGCAGAGCCTGCATACCTTTTATTTCGATACCGCGGAGTTCGACCTCGGCCGCCAGGGCATCGCCCTGCGGGTCCGGCGCGCCGGGCGGCGCTGGCTGCAGACGCTCAAGACTGAAGGCGAAAGAAGCG
>JBGSTQ010000353.1:0-2449 GCA_041736375.1 Thiobacillaceae bacterium | reverse complement strand
CGACGACCTCGACGGCATCTACCAGGCGATCAAGGAAAACGCCATGCTGCAGAAGTATGCCGGCGGCCTGGGCAACGACTGGACCCCGGTGCGCGCCATGGGCGCCCGCATCAAGGGCACCAACGGCAAGTCGCAGGGCGTCGTGCCGTTCCTGAAAGTGGTCAACGATACCGCCGTCGCGGTCAACCAGGGCGGCAAGCGCAAGGGCGCGGTGTGCGCCTACCTGGAAACCTGGCACATGGACATCGAGGAATTCCTCGACCTCAGGAAGAACACCGGCGACGACCGTCGCCGCACCCACGACATGAACACCGCGAACTGGATTCCGGATCTCTTCATGCAGCGGGTGATGGAAGGCGGCGACTGGACCCTGTTCTCGCCCAACGACGTGCCCGACCTGCACGACCTCTACGGTCGCGCCTTCGCCGAAGCGTATTGCGAGTACGAGCGCCGTGCCGACCGCGGCGAGATCAAGCTCTACAAGCGCATCCCCGCGGTGCAGATGTGGCGCAAGATGCTGTCGATGCTGTTCGAGACCGGCCACCCCTGGATCACCTTCAAGGACCCGTGCAACATCCGCAGCCCGCAGCAGCACGTCGGCGTCGTCCACTCGTCCAACCTGTGCACCGAGATCACGCTCAACACCAACGACCACGAAGTCGCGGTGTGCAACCTCGGCTCGGTCAACCTGGTGAACCACCTCAAGGATGGCAAGCTCGACCTCGACAAGATCAAGACCACCATCCGCACCGCCATGCGCATGCTCGACAACGTCGTCGACGTCAACTACTACGCCGTCGGCAAGGCGCGCAATTCCAACCTCAAGCACCGTCCGGTGGGCCTCGGCATCATGGGCTTCCAGGACGCGCTGCAGATGCTGCGCGTGCCCTACGCCAGCGACGAAGCGGTGGAGTTCGCCGACCGCTCGATGGAAGCCGTCGCCTACTACGCCTTCTGGGCGTCGACCGACCTCGCCGCCGAGCGCGGCCGCTATTCCAGCTACGAAGGCAGCCTGTGGAGCCGTGGCATCCTGCCGCACGATTCGCTGAAATTATTGGCAGACGAGCGCGGCGGCTATCTGGAAGTCGACACCTCCAGCACCCTCGACTGGGACGCGCTGCGTCAGCGCATCGCCGAGCACGGCATGCGCAACTCCAACTGCCTGGCGATCGCGCCGACCGCGACCATCGCCAACATCGTCGGCGTCTCCGCGTCGATCGAGCCGACGTACCAGAACATCTACGTCAAATCCAACCTGTCGGGCGAATTCACCGTCGCCAACAAGTACCTGGTCAGCGATCTGAAGAAGCTCGGCCTGTGGGACGAAGTCATGGTCGCCGACATCAAGTATTTCGACGGTTCTCTGGCGAAGATCGACCGCATCCCGGCCGACGTCCGCGCGCTCTACGCCACCGCTTTCGAGATGGAGCCGAGGTGGCTGGTCGAATGCGCCAGCCGCCGCCAGAAGTGGATCGACCAGGCGCAGAGCCTCAACATCTACATGGCCGGCGCCAGCGGCAAGAAACTCGACGAGACCTACAAGCTGGCGTGGATCCGCGGCTTGAAGACCACGTACTACCTGCGCACCCTGGGCGCCACCCACGCCGAGAAATCCACCGGCAAGGGCGGCGAGCTCAACGCCGTGACGTCAGGCGGTGCCAACGTGCAATCGGTGGCAGCCGAGCCGGCCACCGAGGTCAAGTTCTGCGCCATCGACGATCCGACCTGCGAGGCGTGCCAGTGACGGGGACTCCCTCACCCCTGATGTTTGCTCCCTCCCCCTTGACGGGGCTGCGGAAGGGTCGCTGCGAAGCAGCGGGGACCCACCGGCGTACCCCTTGCGGGTGTAAGGGTTGGGGAGAGGGTGAGGTTCACGCGACGGAGCCAAAAGCAGCATGGAACAAGCCGCGTTTGGCCGGGGGTAGCTCTAAAGGACTCCGATCCGCTACGCGCTTGAGCGCGTGCGGAATCGTATGCCCGGCGGCAAGTCACTTTCTCTTGCGCGGCCAAGAGAAAGTAACCAAAGAGAAGGCCGCCCCGCTGCACCACCCTTCGGGTTCCCTGCGCTGCTCGCCCGGACGGGCGGCTCACCAACTCGCCCTGGCAGGGCACGTCTTGTGTGCCCTGCTGCGGACCTCGAACACGGTTCGTCTTCTTCACGTCCGGACTCCGCTGCTCGGCGGCGCAGAGGTGGGAAAGCCCCTCTCCCGCAAGCGGGAGAGGGGTGGGGGAGAGGGTGAAGCGCACCAAGGACAGTGTTTCCAAGTCCGCGGCAGTTTGTTGGTCCCGTTCGCCCTGAGCCAGTCGAAGGGAGCCGGCCAAAGGCCGTTTTAGATACACGGTGAGCACCGCTCACCAACAGACTAAAAGTAGTGTGGGCCCAGCCCACTTTGGTAAAACCAAAGGAGACAAAAACGATGCTGAACTTTGAAGAAGACTTCACCCCCAC
>JBGSTQ010000347.1:0-11263 GCA_041736375.1 Thiobacillaceae bacterium | reverse complement strand
GCGAGCCAGGTTTTCCCAGTCCGCACGGGTGTAGCGGTGGCTGCGCGAATCCCCCCCCACCAGCAGCGCGCCCAGACACGTCCCCCCCGCCTGCGTGCAGGCTTCGCGGCAAGTCGCACCCCGTCCGCTGATGCGCTCGGGCGACATCTCGGTCACCAGCAGTTCGGTCTGGATGACCTTGGCATGCCCGGGGACGGGGACCGGACTGAGGATGACATCGCACCAGCGGACAGGGAGCGGAGACGGGTCGCCGCAGAAGACGAGCGGGCAGCCGAGACGACGCGCCAGGCTGGTGGCGAAATACAGCCCGTGACCACCGCTGGTGACGATGACGTCGGCACGCAGGCTGCGCAGTTCGCCCGTCCAGCGAAAAGCCAGGCGCAAGGCCCAGTCCGGCAAGCCATGCGGGGCGAGATCGGTGGCCAGCAGCAGCAGCGGCCGCAACAGCCCACTCAGCGAGAGATGCACCGCGAACATCCCCATGGTTGCGTCCAACCGCGCAGCAAGTGCGGTTGCCAGACCACGCGACTGCGTAAGGTGGCCGGCATGGCCCTCGTCGATCACCAGGATGTGCGTCATCAGCGCGTAAAGCTCAGTGCTTGGCCGATGCCACGATGCGCTCGGCGTTGTCCCAGGCGTCCTGGATCCACGGCGTCGGGCGAATGAACTTGTAGACCTTCTTCCACGGCTTGGCCGGCCATTCGCCCTTGACCGCCTCGTGCGGGTTGGGCACTCCCGGGAAGGCAACCACACGGGCGCCGGACGGACAGGCGGGCGTGCGCCAGAAGCGCGCCGGCCAAGGCGGGACGCAATGCGTTTTAAACAGCACGCACCACTCGTCCGGCCAGAACACCAGATTTTTCACGTTGCGGGAAATGTAGGTCTGGGAATTGCTGAACGTCTGCAATATCTGCTCATGCTCCGCCAGCAACTTGTCGAGAAGGTATTCCTCGGCGCCTACAGTGAAGCGGTAGACCGAGGTATTGCCGATGTTTTTCGTCAGCTGCGTCCAGTTGCGCATGACGACAAAGGTCCTGTCGGGCTCATAGTCGAAAAACGCATCCAGCGAACCCAGCACCACCACGTCGAGGTCGAGAAACAGCCACTGGCCCGTGAAACCGTAGAGGTTTTCGCTGCGCGCGTAGGTGCTGAGCTTGCGCCATCCGCGCAGGCGATGCGGCAAGGGGATATCGACTTCAGGACAATCGTGACATTCCACATCCCGGCGGATTCCCTCGCGATCGTCGGTCAGGCAGACGAAGCGTACCGGCCCGGTGCTGTGCGCTCGCACCATCGCGTAGAGTCGGTTGACGTACTCAGGGCCATACAGCTTGCCCCATTTCATGCAGATGAACTGCTTGACCTTAGCCATTCTGTTTCCTTGAGACCCGGCGTGTCATCGCCAGTGCGTGGCGACGAAAGACGCCCTTTTCCAAAGGCCGTAAGGCCCGTTCACCACATCCTCAGGGTCGGGCTTGCCGTGGAAGACCACGATCGCCGCACCGGGAGGGAGAGACGTGTCCATCCAATCCGGTGCCTTCAGCCCCCAGCGCTCGAGACCGAGTTTGTCCAGCAGGGGAAAGGCTCTCGAATCAAGGCTCTTCTTGTAGGAAACGATTTTATTGGATGGCCAGTTCCCCGCATCTGGCACGCAGGTAAAAATCCATTCCTGATCACCGTTGTAATCGCGCATGATGCTTTTTGAGTCGCTCTGGAAACGTTCCCATATATGTCCATACTTGCCAACGGTGAATCGCATGACTGAACTATTCCACATCAGGTTACGCGACCAGTTGCGGATAATGAGGAAATCACCCGGAAGATCCGCCAGGAAGTCGACGCTGTCGACGATCACGACATCGAGATCGAGATAAAGGAGAGGACCGGACAAGCCGAAAAACTCCTCGCGGAACAGTGAAAGCTTGTACCACCAGCCAGCAAGATCCGGCGAGGTCTCGAGGGCGAGGGGAACAATGGCGCGATCCAGCCCGTCTGGATCCTCGGTAAGGCAGTGAAAGCAGAAAGGACGCGACAGGTTGCGGCTGACCATGTGGAAGAGCCGGTTTACGTAATCTGCTGAATACTTTGTGCCCCACTTCAGGCACACGACGTTCAATTTGTCAGACAAAACACCTCCGGGGCTGCCAATTCTTCGCGATGCGTCTGTTTATAGATATCAACAAGACGGATTCAGGAACGCGGCTCAGTACAGTTTGGATAGCGGCACAGCAATTGATACGAAGTTGGCAGTCTGCACCTGGATACGCAGTTCGAACCAGAGCCCGCGTGGGTTTTGTCTAAACCCCGCATTTGCACGAGAGCCTTGGGTCAGCGTGATCAAGAAAGCACTTACAATGGCCGGAAGCTTCTTCGACACCGACAATAAAGACCGTTATCCGGAAGCCTGCACGAAGTGTTTCATCGATCCTTTGACTTTGTTGTGCTTCGATCAACAAGCCACCAATTGTGACACCAATATATGCATGACCAAAATGGACAACAGCTACCGCCTCCCTGGGGCACTCATGATCTGAGTCCCTGGCAAATGGCTCTGCTACGCCATTCCCAGCGCCAGCCGTTCACTTGGATGGGCCGCCGTCTCGCCCTGTTGATGCGTCGCCTCGTCCTGCGCGGGCGAACCATGCCCATCGACGCCGAAGTGGAAGGCCTGCGCATGCGCGTGTACGTCACCGACAACGTGTCGGAGCGCAAGTACCTGTTCATGCCCCAATTCAGCGATCCGGCCGAGCGGAACTACATCAGGGGACATCTGAGCCCTGACGGGGTGTTTCTGGACATCGGCGCCAATGCGGGTATCTATACCCTCACCGCCGCCCCCGTTTACGCCCGCCTGGGAGCCACGGGCTACGTGCTGGCCGTGGAAGCCAACCCGACCATGCAGGAACGTCTGAGCTTCAACGTGGGGATCAACAACCTGCAATCTCGGGTGCGGTTGGCGCCGATCGCGCTTTCCGATCGTACCGGCGAGGTGGAGTTCACGCTTTCGGACAGCAACCTCGGGGAAAGCGGCCTCAATACAGCGGGATCCACCAAGTTGCGCGTGCCCTGCAAAACCCTGATTGACCTGCTTCGCGAAGAAAGCGTCGGCAAAGTGGATGGGATGAAGATCGACGTGGAGGGGATGGAGGACGTGATCCTCAACCCCTTCTTTCAGGAGGCTGACCGAAAACTGTATCCGGAATTCATCATCATCGAGAATTCTGCCTACCGCTGGCGCTCCGATTTGTTGGGCTTACTTACCCGCGTTGGATACCGCAAACACGGCGAGCACAAAATGAACATGATCCTGACACTGGACCGGGCTGCTTAAATTGCGTGCCACTTCCAAACAAAGGAAGACGCGTTCAAACAGCCAGCTTGCCTATCGGCCGAATCAAGGCAGATCGGGCCGAAAATGCCTCCAGCGTCATTGGGCTATCGCCGCCGCAAACGCATCCACTACCGGCTGAATCAAGCCGCGCTTCAGCTTCAGAGCCGCCTGGTTCACCACCAACCGCGAACTGATATCGCTGATGTGTTCGACCGCGACCAGGCCGTTGGCCTTGAGGGTGCCGCCGGTCGAAACCAGGTCGACGATGACGTCGGATAGCCCGACCAGCGGCGCCAGTTCCATCGAGCCGTAAAGCTTGATGAGGTCGATGTGCACGCCTTTCGACGCGAAGTGGTCACGCGCCGCATTGACGTATTTCGTGGCAACGCGGATGCGCGCACCCTGCTTGACCTTACCCGCATAGTCATAGCCTTCGCGCACGGCGACCATCATGCGGCAGCGGGCGATCTTGAGGTCGAGCGGCTGGTAAAGCCCGCTGCCGCCATGTTCGTTCAACACGTCCTTGCCGGCGATGCCCATGTCCGCCGCGCCATATTGCACGTAGGTCGGCACATCGCTGGCGCGCACGATGATGAGCCGCACGTCGGCGCGGTTGGTGCCGATGATGAGCTTGCGCGACGACTCGGGATTCTCTGTCGGGGTGATGCCTGCGGCCGCCAGGAGCGGCAGGGTTTCCTCGAAGATGCGGCCCTTGGAGAGGGCGATGGTGATGCTCATGTTCAGTGTGTCCGTCTGACCCGCGCACCCAGCTGCGAGAGTTTTTCCTCGATGCGCTCATAGCCGCGGTCGAGGTGGTAGATGCGTTCGACGGTGGTTTCACCCTGCGCCACCAGTCCCGCCAGAACCAGGCAGGCCGAGGCGCGCAGGTCGGTCGCCATGACGATCGCACCGTCCAGTCGCGGGACGCCGCGCACCAGCGCGGTATGGCCGGAGACTTCGATGTTGGCCCCCAGCCGCCGCAGTTCCTGCACATGCATGAAGCGGTTTTCGAAAATCGTCTCGGTGACGCTGGCCGCGCCCTCGGCAATGCAGTTCAGGGCCATGAACTGGGCCTGCATGTCGGTGGGGAAAGCGGGATGGGGAGCGGTGCGCACATCGACCGCCTTTAGCTTTCCGTCGGACTCGACCTCGATCCAGTCGCTGCCCACCTCGATTTTTGCGCCCGCCTCGCGCAGTTTGCTCATCACCGCGTCGAGCGTCTCGGGTTGCGCATGGGTAGCGCGGACACGCCCGCCGGCCATTGCGGCGGCGACCAGGAAGGTGCCGGTCTCGATGCGGTCGGCCATCACTGAATAGGCGGCACCGTGGAGCTTCTCGACACCCTGTATGGTGATGATGTCGCTGCCGGCGCCTTCGATTTTGGCCCCCATCGCGATCAGGCAGCGCGCCAGATCGACCACCTCGGGTTCGCGCGCGGCGTTTTCCAGCACGGTGGTGCCTTCGGCCAGCGCGGCGGCCATCATCAGGTTTTCGGTACCGGTCACGGTGACCACATCCATCACGATGCGCGCGCCCTGCAGGCGCTTGCAGCGCGCGTGGATGTAGCCATGCTCGATCTGGATCGCGGCGCCCATCGCCTGCAGGCCCTTGATATGCAGATCGACCGGACGCGAGCCGATGGCGCAGCCGCCGGGCAGGGAGACACGTGCCTCGCCGAAGCGCGCCAGCGTCGGTCCCAGCACCAGGATCGCGGCGCGCATGGTTTTCACCATCTCGTAGGGCGCTTCCTTGTGCGGGATGGACTCGCCGCACAGGGTGACGTGGTTCCTGTCACTGAGCGTGACGCGCACGCCCATGTGGCCGAGGAGGGCCAGCATGGTGCTGATGTCCTTGAGGTGGGGGACGTTAGCCAGCGTCAGGGTGTCGGCCGTCAGCAGGCTGGCGGTCAGGATCGGCAGCGCGGCGTTTTTGGCGCCCGAGATGCGCACCTCCCCGGCAAGCGGATTGCCGCCATGGATCAGCAAGGCGTCCATTTATCGGGCGGCCCAGTCTTCGGGGGTGTAAGTCTTCATCGACAGGGCGTGGATCTGGGCGTGCATCCGCTCCCCCAGCGCGCCGTATACCAGCTGGTGCTGCTGCACCATGTTCTTGCCGCGGAATTGCGGGCTGACGATGACGGCTTGGAAATGCTGGCCGTCGCCATCGAGTTCGATGTAGTCGCACGGCAGCTTTTCGGTGATCCAGCCTTTGATGTCTTCGGGTGTGACCATGGGAATCAGTGCCTCAGTTTGTAGCCGCTACGCAGCAAGACAAGGGTGAGCGCGGATATTGCCACAAAGCACAGGGTGGCGACCAGCAGCCCCAGCCACGGATCGGTGTCGGAATGGCCGACAAAGGCATAGCGAAAGCCGTCGATCAGATAGAAAACCGGGTTGGCATGGGAAACGCTCTGCCAGAAGGCAGGCAGCGAATGGATCGAGTAGAAAACACCGGACAGGAACGTCAGCGGCAGGATCAGGAAGTTCTGGAAGGCCGCCAGCTGGTCGTATTTTTCCGCCCAGATGCCGGCGACGATGCCGAGCGCGCCGAGGATACCGCAGGCCAGCAGCGCGAAAGCCAGCAGCCAGCCGAGGTGCGGCGGGCTCCACTGTGCAAACCACAGGGTCACCACCCACACTCCCAGCCCGACCACCAGGCCGCGCAGGATGGCGGCGCCTAGATAGGCGAGGAAAAATTCCAGATAGGACAGCGGCGGCAGCAGCACGAACACGATGTTGCCGGTCATTTTCGACTGGATCAGGCTGGACGAACTGTTGGAAAACGCGTTCTGCAGCATGCTCATCATCACCAGCCCGGGCACCAGAAACTGGGTGTAGGACACGCCGGGATAGACCTCGACGTGCGCCTCCAGCACGTGCGAAAAGATCAGCAGATAAAGCAGGGCGGTCACCACCGGCGCGACGACGGTCTGCACCACGACCTTCCAGAAGCGCAGCAGCTCCTTGTAGAACAGCGCCGGGAATCCGCTCACGAGTTCCTCCAGCAATTTTTCACCACGGACTTCGCTGGAATGACGACATGCGATATTCCAAGGGCGCTCATGCGCGCTTCATGATGTCGGTGAAGACATCTTCCAGGTCGGGTTCCTGCAACTGCATTTCGCTCACGCGCACGCCGCCTTCGCGCAGGGCTGTGAGCAGGGATTCCAGCTCGGCGTAATCGCTGAAGCTGACGCGCCAGCTGCCGTCGCCGACGGCCTGCATGCGCGCTGCCCACGATGACGGCGGCCCCCCTTCGGCCAGGCGCAGGGAGACGCAGTGTTCATTGGTGTGCTGCAGGAGATTGCGCGTCTCGTCGAGCGCGACCACCCGGCCGGCCTTCAGCATGGCGATGCGCTTGCACAGCGCCTCCGCCTCTTCGAGATAATGCGTGGTCAGCAGGATGGTATGGCCTTCGCGGTTCAGCCGCGCGATGAACTCCCACAGCGAACGCCGCAAATCGACGTCGACACCGGCGGTCGGCTCGTCGAGCACGATCACCGGCGGCTTGTGCACCAGTGCCTGCGCCACCAGCAGGCGGCGCTTCATCCCGCCGGACAGGCTCTGTGTGCCCTTGTCGGCGTGCCGGGTCAGGTCGAGATGGTGCATGACTTCTTCCAGCCAGGAGTCGTTGTGTCTGAGGCCAAAGTACCCGGACTGGATGCGCAGGGTTTCGCGCACGTTGAAGAACGGATCGTAGACCAGTTCCTGTGGCACCACGCCGAGCGCGCGCCGCGCCTGGCGATAATCACGCAGGACATCGTGTCCCATGATTTCGGCACGGCCGGAATCGGCGCGCGTCAACCCAGCCAGGATGGAAATCAGCGTGGTTTTGCCGGCGCCGTTGGGACCGAGCAGGCCGAAGAATTCACCCTGCTGGATATCCAGCGAAACATCGTTGAGGGCCTGCAGGTCGCCGAAGCGTTTGTGGAGCGCCGCAGCCCGAATGGCCGGGATCATGCTGGAAGAAGTTCGGACACACCGTAAAGCTCGGCCAGGGTCATGATGTTTGCGGGCAGACCAGCCAGGCCTAGTTCATGCCCGGCCGCGCGCGATTGCCGCAGGCTGCTGAAGATCAGCGCCAGCGCGGCGGAATCCACCTGTTCGACCGCCGAAAGATCGAGCAATTTGACGCCACGCTCCAGATGCGGCTTCAGTTCGCGCAGAAGTTCTGTGACATTTTCCACCGTCACCGCACCTTGCAGGCGGCAGAGCGTGTCATCGCAGGTAATCATGCGCCTGGACGGGCCGCGGGCTTGGCGGGTGCGGGTTGCGACGAGCTTTTGGCCGATTGCGTCGACAGCGTCTTGATCAGGCCGTCGATGCCAGACTGGCGGATGGTGTTGGCGAACGTGGCACGATAATTGGTGACCAGACTGACGCTGTCGATCGTGACGTCATAAACCTTCCAGCCGAAAGCCGTCTTGTACATGCTGTAGTCGATGGTCACCGGCTGACCGCCGGGCTGGCGCACTTCCGACCGCACGACGACTTCAGTCTCTTCCGGTTTCATGCTGAAGTTCTTGAATTCGACGCTCTGGTTGCTGAATTCGGTCAACGAAGTCGCATAGGTGCGGACCAGCAGGTTGCGGAATTCGGTCACCAGCGCCTGCTTCTGCTGGGCTGTGGCACGCGGCCAGTGACGGCCCATCGCCAGCTGGGTCATGCGATTGAAATCGAAATTGGGCAGCACCTTGGCTTCGACCAGCTGATAGATCTTGCTCAGGTTGCCGCTCTGGATGTCCTTGTCGGCCTTGAGGATCGCCAGCACTTCCTGACTGGTGGTGCGTGCCAGCACATCGGGCGGGATATCGGCGGAAACAGCCGGCAGATGAAGGCCCAGGGTCAGCCAGAGAGTGACGAGAAAAGTGCGCAACATAGGTAATCCAGAATTAAGTTTAAAGAACAGGGTAGATCCCGGTGCGCTACTTGAGTTCACCAGTCATGCGCGCCAGCTGCGCCACATTCATGTTGTAATCGTTGATGGTACGCAGGTAGTCGGCCTGGATCACGGCATAGTTCCTGACCGCCTCGGCCAGCTTGTCGGCAGATTCAAGACCCGCGGAAACATCCGCCAGCGCGGCGACCACCCAGCGCCGCGAAGCCGCGGCTCCATCAGCCAGCGCGAGCTGCGACTCGAAATTGGCATGGGCATTGGCATAGGCTTCGCTGACTTCATAGGGCACGCCCATCAGCGCGAACGCCTTCTTGTAATTCAGCGCTTCAAGCTCGGCCTGCGCCTGGTTGACCCGGGCGGTCGACGCACCGAACACGTTATCCCACTTCACCCCCAGGACCGGCGTCAGCCCGCCGCCGTTGAAGGGATCGGTGAGGTAGGAATTATCTAGCTGCTCCCGCCCCGAAGCATAGCTGAACGTGCCGACCACCCCGGCATAGATGTCCGGCATGCGATCGGCCTTTTTGGCCTCGAGCAGTGCCCGGCGGGTACGCAGGCCGGCCTCCAGCTGTTCCATCTCGGGACGCCCCTGCAGGGCGAGAGCCTGGAATTCCGCGAGTTCGATTTGCGGGAAGGGAACCGGCTCCAGGCGGCTATCCGCCACCGTCAGGTCGGCCTTGAGGCCAACACCGGTCAGCACCTTGAGACCATCCAGGCTGATGCTTTCGACCGCGCGAGCCTGGTGCGCATACTTTGCAATCAGGCCTCTGGCGGACTGAAGCGAGTAGAGGTCGGTATGCTTGGACTCGCCCGTTTCTTCGCGCAGGTCGCGCTCAACCCCACTGATCACCTTGTCCAGCCGGGTCTGCATGTCTTCGAGGAAATAGCGGATGTCGCGCGCGGTCAGGTAGCCGAAATAGGCGCGCTTGGTATCGTAGACGATGTCGCCGCGTTTCTGCTTGAGCTCGCCGAGCTTGAGATCGATGTTGCCCTGGGCAGCCTCGCCATAACGTTCGATCTTGCCGAAGGTATAAAGCGGCCTGATCAGGGCAAACTCCAGATAGGTCCAGTCGGACACGCCATTCCAGTCGTCGCCGTCACTTCGCGGAGTGTTGCCGCTGTAGGCCCCGCCCTCGTAGAAGCCGCCTTCGACACTCTTCGTCAAACCGATGAAGGCGTTGGCGCTGACCCGCCATCCGCCGTTGCCCTGCACTTCCTGCAGCATGCCGCGCGCCACCTCGACCAGCTGCTCGCGCTCCTTGATGCGCGGATCGGCAGCCAGGCTCATCTCGACCGCCTGTTGCAGATTGATGGTGGTGGCCATGACCGTCGAAACCGACAGCATCAATCCTGCCGTCAGCAGCAGGCATTTAAGCGAAATGTTTTTCATTCTGCCGGTCCTTCCTGAGCCTTCCCGTACAAAAACTGTCCGATCAGATTTTCCAGCACCACCGCGGACTGGGTAAGGAATATCCGGTCCTTGTCTTTCAGCTTGACCGGATCGCCGCCAGCATCGAGGCCGATGTATTGCTCGCCGAGTAGTCCTGAGGTCATGATCGCAGCCAGCGTGTCCTTGGGGAAGGAAAAACGGTTGTCGATCCGCAGGGTGACAATCGCCTCGAAGTTTTCGCCGTCAAACTGGATATCGGTCACGCGTCCCACCACCACGCCCGCGCTTCTCACCGGTGCTCGCACCTTGAGACCGCCGACGTTGTCAAACTTGGCAATGATCTCGTAACTGTCGGAGGTCTTTACGACATTCATGCTGCCGACCTTCAGCGCCAGAAACAGCAAGGCGGCCATTCCGGCGATGACGAACACACCCACCCACAGATCGAGTACTGTCTTGTTCATAATGTTAGCTGATTCCCCGAAACATGAATGCGGTCAATACGAAATCCAGCGCCAGCACGGCCAGGCTGGACGACACCACGGTACGGGTGGTGGCGCCTGACACCCCCTCCGCGGTTGGCGGCGCGTCATAGCCTTCGAACAGGGCGATGGCGGTAATGGCAATACCGAATACCACGCTCTTGATGACGCCGTTGAGGATGTCCTGCTCGAATTCGACGGCACTTTTCATCTGTGACCAGAACGAGCCCTCATCGACGCCGATCAAAACCACCCCGACCAGATAGCCGCCGAGTATCCCCATTGTAGAAAAAAGCGCCGCCAGCAGCGGCATGGAAATCACGCCCGCCCAGAAACGCGGCGCCACCACGCGGGCGATCGGGTTGACCGCCATCATCTCCATCGCAGACAGTTGCTCCGTTGCCTTCATCAAACCGATTTCCGCCGTGATCGCAGATCCGGCGCGACTTGCAAACAGCAGTGCCGCCACCACCGGGCCCAGTTCCCGCACCAGTGACAAGGCCACCAGCACCCCCAGCGCATCTTCCGAGCCGTAGGTCTGCAGGGTTTCGTAGCCCTGCAGACCCAGCACCATGCCGACGAACAAACCCGACACCAGGATAATGATCAGCGACAGCACGCCGCTGAAATAGATCTCGCGTATGGTCAGTCCGATGCGACGGAAGGCTGTGCCCGAATAGAACAGCACGGCAAGGAAAAAACGCGTCGCAAACCCGATGCGCCAGACCCCCTGGATCGTGCGGCGTCCGATGCCCTCGATCGCGGTTTTAAGCATGCCGCCCCCCTAGCCGCAGTTCGTCGGCATAGGCCGGAGCAGGATAATGAAACGGTACCGGACCATCGGCCTCGCCATGCACAAACTGGTGGACGAAGGGCAAGCCCGAGTCGAGGATATCCCTGGCGGTGCCCTCGGCTTCGATCACGCCGTCGGACACAAAATAAACGTAGTCGACAATTTTCAGGGATTCCTGCACGTCGTGCGTGACGACCAGCGAGGTCAGCCCGAGGGTGTCGGTCAAACGGCGGATCAGGTTGCCGGTCACGCCCAGCGAAATCGGATCCAGCCCGGCAAAGGGCTCGTCGTACATCACCAGCATCGGCTCCAGCGCGATGGCGCGCGCCAGCGCCACACGGCGCGCCATCCCGCCGGACAACTCCGACGGC
>JBGSTQ010000293.1:0-3409 GCA_041736375.1 Thiobacillaceae bacterium | reverse complement strand
CGACCTGGGGGCGCAGCAGCAGCACGATGCCGGCGAATCCGAGCACGACAGCCGCGACCAGACCGCGCCCGTGATGCTCGTGCAGCCACCATACCGACAGCACGGCGAGAAACAGCGGCGCAGTGTAGTTGAGCGTCACTGCCGTCGCCAGAGGCAAGCGCCCGACGGCATAGAAAAACAGCACCAGCGCAGCGAAGCCCGACAGGCCGCGCCAGACGTGGGCGCGGACATGGCGGGTAACCAGCGGTGTGAACAGCCGGCCGCTGCGCCAGGCGATGACGCTCCAGATGGAAACGAGACCGAACGCCGAGCGGTAGAACACCAGTTCGGCGCTGGAAAAGTCCCCCGAAGCCTGCTTGACCAGCACCCCCATCAGCGCGAACAGGGTGGCGGCAACGATCATCCAGCTGGATTTCATCCCACCCGCCCAAAAAAAACGGGCGGCGCAGGCCACCCGTCGTTGACGGCAAGAAATCTCATTTCAGGTGCGGCTCGATTTCACGCCGCAGGAAAGCATGGAAATGCATCATGCCATCCTCCATCGGCGACTGATAAGGCCCGGTTTCCGAAACGCCCTGCCGATAAAGTGCGTGACGCCCTTCCTGCATGCGCATGCAGATGTCGTCATCCTCGACCGCGGTCTCGCGGTAGGCGGCCTGCTCGGCTTCGATGAAGGCGCGCTCGAACAGGACGATGTCCTCAGGATAGTAGAACTCGACGACGTTCTTGCACGACGCGATGCCGGTGGGAATGATCGACGACACCACCAGCACGTGCGGATACCACTCGACCATCAGGCCCGGGTAATAGGTGAGCCAGATCGAGCCATGAGCAGGCGCCTTGCCCTGGCGGTAGGCCAGCAGCTGCTCCTGCCACTTCTGGTAAACCGACGACCCGGCCCGGGCCAGTCCGCGGTTGACGCCGACGGTCTGCACCGACCACCAGTCGCCGTATTCCCACTCCAGGTCGTCGCAGGTGACGAAATTGCCCAGGCCGGGATGCGCAGGGGCGACGTGATAGTCCTCCAGATACACCTCGATGAAGGTCTTCCAGTTGCAGGCGTAATGCGTCTCCTCGACGTGGTCGAGCATGAAGCCGGAAAAATCGAGTTCCGTCGCGGCCTTCATTCCGGCCAGGTCGGCATTGACGTCGCGCGCACCGGCAAACAGCAGGCCCTGCCAGCGTTGCAGGCCGGTGCGTTCGAGGTTGAGGCAGGGATTGCCGGGAAATTCCGGCGCCCCCTTCAGCGTGCCCTCGCTGTCATAGGTCCAGCGATGGATCGGACAGACGATGTGCTTGCTGGCAAGTTTGCCGCGACCCTTGAGCATGATTGCCTGGCGATGGCGGCAGACGTTCGACAGCATCTGCAGGTCCTGGCCGTTGTTGACCAGCAACCTGGCGCCGCCGAAGACCTCCAGCGCGTGATAGTCGCCCGCTTCGGGCACCATCAGTTCGTGGCCGGCGTAGACCGGGCCATGCTTGAACAGATGCTTCAGTTCGAGCTCGTAAATGACAGGATCGAAGTACCAGGACACCGGCAGTTGCGGTGTGGTTAGCGACAAGGCGCTGGATTCGGCGAGATCGCTCATGGCGTACCCTACTCAAAACCAAGCCCCCCAACAATGCGAGGCATGCGGGAGGTAAGTTAAACCCACCGGATTCAGAGCGCGGCTGTTACCGATTGTTCGGCTTTGCAACCACCGCCCATCCCGCCCCACAACGGGTACGGATACGGATGAATGCCTGAAAATTACAGCAATTCAGGGGTGGTGAGTTTATCACAGGCAGCCGTCGTTTTGCCTGCACGAATCCTGTTGCAGATTGATGAAACGCCGCAAGAAAACAGGCTGCATTCGACATTGACTTGAATCCCTGCTCCCGGTGCAGATGGTTTCAAGATGGTTTGGAGCTTGAGTTTGCCCCTGCTTTCGGCATAAAATGCGCGTTTTCCCCGAACGTGTCCCGCTCAGCCGCAGGCCACGCGATTTCAGAAGGAGTACACCATGGCTGTTACCGTCGCGCAAAAAGCGCAAATCGTCCAGGATTACCAACGTGCCGCCGCCGACACCGGCTCCCCCGAAGTTCAGGTTGCCCTGCTGACGGCGCGCATCAATGACCTCACCGGCCACTTCAAGGCCAACATGAAGGATCACCACTCGCGTCGCGGCCTGCTGAAGATGGTGAGCCGCCGCCGCAAGCTGCTGGATTACCTCAAGCGCACCAACCTCGAAGGCTACAAGACCCTGATCGATCGTCTCGGCCTGCGCAAGTAATCGCGGCAGGATATCGGTGAAGCTTCGCCGCATCGCTATCGAAAATCTGGCTCGGGGGCTGCGCCCCTGAGCTTTCTGCGCCCCGCCTGTCGCGGGGCGTTTTTGTTTTGAAAGGAATTCGTGTGAGCGCTATCAAGAAAACTTTCACTTACGGCCGCCACCAGGTCACCCTGGAAACCGGCGAAATCGCCCGCCAGGCTTCCGGCGCCGTCATCGTCAACATGGACGACACCGTGGTACTCGTCACCGTCGTCGCCAAGAACGAAGTCAAGCCCGGCCAGGACTTCTTCCCGCTGACCGTCGACTACCAGGAAAAAACCTACGCTGCCGGCCGCATTCCCGGTGGTTTCCTTAAGCGTGAAAGCCGCCCGTCCGAAGGCGAAACGCTGATTTCCCGGCTGATCGACCGTCCGATCCGCCCGCTCTTCCCCGAAGGCTTCTTCAACGAAGTGCAGATCATCGCCACGGTGATGTCGTCCAACCCCGAGGTCAGCGCCGACATCCCCGCACTGATCGGCGCCTCGGCCGCCCTGTCGCTGTCCGGCCTGCCGTTTGACGGCCCGGTCGGCGCCGCGCGAGTTGGCTTCATCAACGGCGAATACGTGCTCAACCCGACCAATTCCGAGCTGAAGAACTCGGCCCTCGACCTGGTCGTCGCCGGTACCGAAACCGCCGTGCTGATGGTCGAGTCCGAAGCCATGGAACTGCCCGAAGACATCATGCTGGGCGCGGTCGTGTTCGGCCACACCCAGATGCAGGCGGCGATCAACGCGATCAACGAGCTGGCTGACGAAGCCGGCGCCGACGCCTGGGACTGGCAGCCGCTCGCCGAAGACACCGCGATGGTGGAACGCCTCAAGGCCATCGCCGACGATGGTCTGCAGCAGGCCTACAACATCAAGCAGAAGCAGGCACGCATGACCGCGGTCGACGAAATCCGCAACAAGGCCTTCGCCGAACTGATCGCCGCCGACATGGACACCGTCGCGCAAAACCATGTCAAGGACGCGTTCCACCGCCTCGAAGCCGGCGTGGTACGCAACCGCATCCTCTCCGGCCAGCCGCGCATCGATGGCCGCGACACCCGCACCGTGCGCCCGATCACCATCCGCACCGGCGTGCTGCCGCGTACCCAC
>JBGSTQ010000288.1:0-10752 GCA_041736375.1 Thiobacillaceae bacterium | reverse complement strand
CGACGACGTGGCCGTGTCGCTGCCGCTGTGGCCGGGGGTGCTGCTGATCATGGTGGCGCTGGGGACGTGGCTGGCCGCCCAGCGCGGCGCGCCTTCGACGCTCACTCTGGCCCTGCTGGGCGCAGCGCTGATGGGGCTGGCACAATTTGAGGTAAGGGATGCAATGGGGCCGCTCTACGACGTGAAGCCATTGTCGCGAGCGATCAAGGTCGTGCAGGATGAAGGTGGGGTGGTGGCGAATGCTGCGAAATACCACGGGCAGTACCATTTTCTCGGTCGGCTAGAGGCACCGCTGGTCGATTTGCGCGGAGCAGAAATCGCGCCCTGGCTGGCCACACACCCTGACGCGTACGTGGTGGTTTATCTGAAAAGCATGGCGGATCTCGAAGGCATCCCGGTCCGCCATGTACAGGGCTATCGCAGCAAAGCCGTGGCGCTGGTGGACGCGCCGACGGCCGCCAGGCTGCTGGCCGTCCATGAGGAAGAGAAATAGCGCCTTATGCCTCGGCGTCGCGCGGCGGCAGCACCACTTCACGCGAAGGCGAAATGGTCGAGATGGCGTGCTTGAAAATCATCTGCGCCGCCTGGTCCTGACCCTTGAGCAGGACCACGAACTGATCGAAGGATTCGATCCGCCCCATCAGCTTGATGCCGTTGACCAGAAACACGGACACGGGAATGCGCTCCTTGCGCAGGGTATTGAGGAAGATGTCCTGCAGGTGGTTATATTCTTTGGCCATGATGACTCCCTTTGGGTGGATTGGGGGCGGATCGGTTGCCCGAGTTATTCGATTTTCGCCCCGGCACGGACAGCGCTAACGGCGTCGCGAACGCGTTTCTGCTGAATCTGCTTGACGATATCGCCGCGCACCGCTTCGAGCGTGGGGATCTGCGCCTTGCGCGTATCGTCCAGCCGAATCACATGCCAGCCGAACTGGGTCTTGACCGGCGTCTTGGTGTACTCGCCCTTCTTCAGCCCGGTCAGCGCCGCGGAAAACTCCTTGACGAAAGCCGCCGGATCAGCCCACTCGAGTTCGCCGCCGTTCTTGGCCGAACCGGCATCCTTCGAGAGTTTTTTGGCCAGATCCTCGAACTTGGCCTTCTTGCCCAGGTCGGCGATGATTTTTTTCGCTTCGGCCTCGGTTTTCACCAGGATGTGGCGGGCGCGATATTCGGTTTCGTTGGCTGCCTCAGCCTTGGCCTTGTCGTAAACGTCCTGGATCTCGGCATCGGTGACGGGATGCGTCTTGATGTAATCGTCGAGGTAGACCTTCGCCAGCTGGTCCTTGCGGCGGATGTCCATGGCGGCGGTCAGGCGCGGATCCTTGTCGAGGCCCTTTTCCATCGCCGCACGCGACAGCAGTTCGAGATTGATCACGGAGTCGCGCACGCGGGCATCGAGTTGCGGGCTGTCGGGTTGTCCCTGGCCGACCATTTCGCGCTTGACCAGTTCGCCATAGAGGGCGGGGATTTCCTTGCCATTGACCACGGCAAGCGGCTTGTTGGCGCTGGCAGCGCTGGCTTCTGGCGCACTGGTGGCGGCGGCGGTTTGTGCCTGCGCCAGAGGGGCGAAAGCCAACAGGATCAGTGCAGGGATTAAGGCAACACGCATGTAATTTCCTTTCAGAGTTCTTCGGGGGTTAAGGCAGTAATCGACAGCGCGTGGATCTCGCGCTGCATGAGCTCGCCCATGGCTTCGTAGACCAGCCGGTGGCGGGCGAGGGTGGAAAGGTTGCGGAATCGGGGCGATACCAGCGTCAGGCGGAAATGTCCCCCGCCCGAGGCTGCACCCGCATGACCCTTGTGCTGCGCGCTTTCGTCGTCGAGCATGACACTCTCCGGCTCAAGAGTGGCGAGGCGCTGGCGAATGAGGTCAGTGGTACTCATGCGGGCAGGACTTTCTTGAAAGGCTTGACACTCACTGAAGCATAGACGCCCGCAGCAACATAGGGGTCGGCATCCGCCCAGGACTGCGCGTCGGCCAGCGAGTCGAATTCGGCGACGATCAGGCTGCCGGTGAAACCGGCTGCGCCCGGATCGTTGCCGTCGATGGCCGGAAAAGGGCCGGCCAGCAGCAGGCGCCCATCATTCTGCAGGGCGTGGAGGCGATTCAGGTGCGCCGGCCGTGCGGCCACACGCTTGTCGAGACTGTCAGGCACATCCAGCCCGACGAAGGCATACAGCATTATTGGTCTTCTTCCTTATCCATATATTTGGCCAGCATCATGCTCTGGCCGATCACGAACACCAACATCAGCCCCAGACTGCCGAACAGCTTGAAATTGACCCAGGTATCGGTAGAGAAATTGAAGGCGACAAGCAGATTTGCAAGCCCCATGAATGAAAAAAACCCGCCCCAGCTCTGGTTGAGTCGACTCCAGGCGATGTCGGGAAGTTCCATTTGGGCCGACATCAGGCTGCGCATCACGTTGCGGCCAAAGAAGGCCGCGCCGAAGATGATGGCTGCGAATATCCAGTAGAGCACGGTCGGCTTCCACTTGATGAAGCTCTCGTCGTGCAGCCACAGGGTGGCGCCGCCGAACAGCACGATGATGGCGAGGCTGACCCAGAGCATGGTTTCGACCTTGTGGCCGCGCAGCTTGACCCAGCCGATCTGGACGAAGCTGGCGACGATGGCGACCAGGGTGGCCAGATAGATGCCCGGTTTCTCGCCCGAGCCCGCCGGCTGGGGCAGGCCCAGGCTGGCCATGAAGGCGCGTGTCGCCTCGGCATTGGCGTCGCCTATTTTGTAGGCGATGAAAAAGATGATCACGGGAAACAGATCGAACAGCAGTTTTTTCATTATTCGTGGCTGGGCGAAGCTCGCCCGGCAATTCATGGACTGCTTATTTTGCTATGATTCCGGTTCCTCACCAAGCGCTTTCCCGGCGCGCAGCTGTTTGATGCTCAATATCGATCTGCATTGCCATTCCAGTATTTCCGACGGTGTTCTGTCCCCGTACGAGCTGGTGACACGCGCGGCCGTCAATGGCGTCGACATTCTCGCCCTGACCGACCATGACGACGTGGCCGGCCTGGCCGAGGCCCGGTCCGCCGCCGACGCGGCCGGAATCGGTTTCATTCCCGGGGTGGAGATTTCGGTCAGCTGGGGCGGGCAGACGGTGCATATCGTCGGCCTGCGCATCGACCCCGAACATCCCGACCTGGCGGCGGGCCTGCAAGGCATCCGCGCCGGACGCACCGAGCGCGCCCATCGCATGGCTCATGATCTGGCCGCCGCCGGCATCCACGGAGCATTCGAAGGGGCCAGTTCCTACGCCGCCAACAAGCAGATCATCGGTCGCACCCATTTCGCCCGCTGGCTGGTCGAGCAGGGCCATGCGCCGGATCTGCGTACCACCTTCCGGCGCTTTCTCACCCGCGGCAACCCCGGTTACGTCGAGCACCAATGGACCTCGCTGGAGAACGCCGTGGGCTGGATTCGCGCCAGCGGCGGCATGGCGGTCGTCGCTCATCCGGGACGCTATGCCTTCAACGCACGCGAGCTGCACCTGCTGCTCGACGCCTTCCGCGCGCTGGGAGGCGAGGGCATCGAGGTGGTGACCGGCAGCCATCATCCTTCCGAATACGGCAAATTCGCCGACCTGGCGCGCGCTTTCGGCCTGCTGGCCTCGCGCGGCGCCGACTTCCATGCGCCGGGCGAAGGCATCGACATCGGTCGCCTGCCGGCTTTGCCGCACTATTGCCAGCCGGTCTGGAAGGCGTGGCCCGAAATCATGACCCAACGAGCAAGGCAGGCCGCGCCTGCCACGACCTGAACAGACCCTTCCATGGCCCAGTTTTTCAATATCCACAGCGACAATCCGCAACCACGCCTGATCCAGCAAGTCGTCCATATCCTGAAGCAGGGCGGCGTGATCGTTTATCCCACCGACTCGTGCTACGCCCTTGGCTGCCAGGTGGGCGACAAGGAGGCGGCGATGCGGCTGCTGAGCGTGCGCGGTCTCGACAGCGGGCACGACCTGACCCTGGTGTGCCGCGACCTGTCGGAGCTGGGTCGTTATGCCCAGGTCGACAATACCCAGTTCCGCATCCTCAAGGCGCATACGCCGGGGGCCTATACCTTCATCCTGCGCGGCACCCGCGAAGTGCCCAAGCGACTGCTGCACAAGAAGCACGACACCATTGGCCTGCGCGTGCCCGATCACGGGGTCGTCCAGGCCCTGCTTGCCGAATTGGGCGAACCGATCCTGTCGTCGACGCTGCTGCTTTACGGCGAGGATGTGCCGCTCACCGAGCCGTGGGAAATCCGCGAACGCCTGGAGCACCTGGTCGACCTGGTGATCGACGGCGGCGCCTGCGGCCTGACCCCGACCACCGTGGTCGACCTGACCACCGACACCCCGGCCGTGCTGCGCTACGGCAAGGGCGACGCGACCGATTTCGAGTCCTGAGCCCGCCCCTGATGGACCTCTCCCTGATTCAGAAAATCGCCATTTTTGCCCTGCCGGTGATTTTCGCCATCACCCTGCACGAGGCCGCACATGGTTATGCGGCGATGAAGCTCGGCGACAAGACGGCCTGGATGTTGGGCCGCGTGACCGCCAATCCGCTCAAGCACATCGATCTGGTGGGCACCATCATCGTGCCGCTGACGATCCTCGTCGCCAGCAAACTGCTGGGCGGCGGAACGCTGCTGTTCGGCTGGGCCAAGCCGGTGCCGGTCAATTTCGGCCAGTTGCGCCGCCCCAAGCAGGACATGCTCTGGGTCGCCGCAGCCGGCCCGGGGATGAATCTCGTCATGGCGCTGTTCTGGGCGCTGATGATCCAGCTCGGCTTCATGCTCGGCAATGGCTTCGCCGGCACGCCGCTGGTCCTGATGGGCGCGGCGGGGGTGTTCATCAACGTCATCCTGATGGCGCTCAACCTGATTCCGCTGCCGCCGCTCGACGGCGGCCGCATCGCCGTCAGCCTGTTGCCGCGCCAGGCCGCCTGGCAGTTTTCCCGGCTCGAACCCTATGGGCTGTTCATCCTGCTCGGATTGCTGTTCACCGGCCTGCTCGGCCTGGTTCTGTGGCCGCTGATTTCTCTGTTCATCGGCCTGATCGCGCTGCTGAGCGGCCTGGAAACCCTGCAACTGCTGGCACTGATCCAGATCGTCCTCGGCTGAACCCTGTTTCCTGACCCCAGATCCCTGACTTCTTATATGTATTCCGACCGCGTTCTCTCCGGCATGCGCCCCACCGGGCGATTGCATCTTGGCCACTACCACGGCGTGCTGAAGAACTGGCTGCGCCTGCAGAACGAATACCAGTGCCTGTTCTTCGTCGCCGACTGGCATGCCCTGACCACCCATTACGATGCGCCCCAGTCGATCGAGGACAATGTCCGCGACATGGTGGTGGACTGGCTCGCCGCCGGGATCGATCCCTCTCAGGCCACCCTGTTCCTGCAGTCGCGCGTGATCGAGCACGCCGAATTGCATCTGCTGCTGTCGATGATGACGCCGCTAGGCTGGCTCGAACGGGTGCCGACCTACAAGGATCAGCAGGAAAGGCTCAGCGAGAAGGATCTCTCGACTTACGGCTTCCTCGGCTATCCGCTGCTGCAGTCGGCCGACATCCTGATCTACCGCGCCAACCTGGTGCCGGTGGGCGAGGATCAAGTGCCACACATCGAGTTCACCCGCGAAATCTGCCGCCGCTTCAACCATTTGTATGGCCGCGAAGTCGGCTTCGAGGAGAAAGCCCAGGCGGCGGTGAAGAAACTTGGCTCGAAAAAGGCCCGGGTCTACGAGGAATGCCGCGTTGCCTACCAGCAGCACGGCGACGAAGAGGCGCTCGAATCCGCCCAGGCGCTGCTCAACGATGCCCAGAACCTGTCGATGAACGATCGCGAACGCCTGTTCGGTTTCCTCGAGGGCTCCGGCAAGATGATCCTCGCCGAGCCCGAGGCCCTGCTCACCGAAGCCTCGAAAATGCCCGGGCTCGACGGGCAGAAGATGTCCAAGTCCTACAACAACACCATCGCCCTGCGCGAAGATCCCGAGCAGGTGACGAAAAAGATCCGCACCATGCCGACCGACCCCGCCCGGGTGCGGCGCACCGATCCCGGCAACCCGGCCAACTGCCCGGTCTGGCAGTTCCACATGGTCTATTCCGATGACGCTACCCGCCAGTGGGTGACCGCTGGCTGCACCAGCGCCGGCATCGGCTGCCTGGAATGCAAACAGCCGGTGGTCGAAGCGGTCTTGCGCGAACTCGCCCCCATTCGCGACCGTGCGCAGCACTACGAGGACAACCCCGACCTGGTGCGCAGCATCATGGCCGACGGCTGCGAAAAGGCCCAGGAACTGGCTCGCGACACCATGCGCGACGTACGCGAGGCGATGGGGCTGACCTTCGGTTAGACAAGCCGATCAGATGCCGTTTTCATCGGCATTGCGACGGCGAGCAAAGCAAGGCGGCCTTGCGGTTTGCTGCGCCATTCCGATAGCACCTTAGGAATCCTCCCGCTGACAAATCAGGGCCGGGGATCTGGCGTCGAAAATAAAATTTCGTAAAATTTCAGCCAATCATCTTGTCATCTATTGTGGATAAATTAGTATTAATATAAATAATATAAATGCAGAGTGAAATGTATCGTTGTTAATGGCTTTTAATAAGTGTTTTGTTTCAATAAAGAGGAGAGAACATCATGAAGCGCATTGAAAGCAATGCTGATTTCACTAAAGTCCTTGCGTCCCTTCCGGTTGAGCATCAGCATGGGCTGGCAAAACGGTTCATCGCCGGCGTCGTTCACTTGTCCAATAATCCGCGAATGGATTCCTTGCGGGAGGTGTTGGCAAGGCCATCGTGTTCGGAGCATGAACTGAAAACGGCACACGACATCGCCCGTTCCGTTTACGTGGAGCATGGTCCCGCATCCGACATTTCCGAAGTCAGGTTCGACTGCCAGGCGACGCATTTCATCGCCCAGGCCGTCATGGCCTGCAGCGCCACGGTCAAACCGGGGACTGGACCGCTGCATCTGGCACAGAAGGTGGCCAACTACTGCCGCATGGCTCAGACCTGCTCGTCCATATCACATGGAGAGGAGGGGCCCGATTTCGACAAGGCCGAGGTCGAATACAACAAGATCGTTCAGCATCAGATCCAGATCGCCAACGATTATCTGGCCTCGCTGGGGTCGTAACCGGTCTCCATCGGCTGCCCGCTGTCCAGCGGGCAGCCAGCCTTTTCCTATTCGGGGCGAATCGGCAGACGCCCTTTCTTGGCAAGGCCCCGTCGCAGCTTGCTCTCCAGCCGACGCTTTTTCGATGCCAGGGTGGGGCGGGTCGGAATTCTGGGCGTGTCGAATGACGCCGCGGTGCGGATCAACGCCAGCAGCCTTTGCAGGGCATCGTCGCGATTGCGCTTCTGGCTGCGGAAACGTTCGGCTTCGATAATCAGCACCCCCTCGCGGGTGAGACGCCGGCCGGCCAGGGCGATCAGCTGGACACGCACGGCTTCGGGGAGGGAAGGCGAGCCGGCGACGTCAAAACGCAACTGCACCGCGGTGGCGACCTTGTTGACATTCTGCCCGCCGGGCCCCGACGCGTGGACGAAATCCTCGTGGATTTCACGCTCGTCGAGTTCGATGGAGTCCGTCACACGAATCATGGGGGTCTCAGGTTCAAGCCGCTGCGTTCGAGGCAAGCGGTGCCAATGCAGGCATCAGTATTCAGGGATTTTGCACTATCCGTGCGCCAGCCGACATGCCGCATTTTCGCCGGGATGCGAACAGCTACGCCTGCTGCAGGCAATCCGCGGGTGGGCTCGCCCGCACCGGTCGCTGCTGCCATCGCGATCATGGCTTGAAAATCGGGATTCCGTCCCGATACTGCATAGCATGCCCAAACCGGATCAAACCATGCCCAAGGACACGCCGCTCGAAGGTGAATTCATTTCCGACAACCCGCAGCTTCCGACCCCTCTGCCGTTGCCCGCCGAGCTTTACCTGCTGCCGCTGACCGAGAAGCCGTTTTTTCCCGCGCAGACGCTGCCCCTGCTGATGAACGAGGCGCCATGGCTGTCGACGGTGTCCGCCATCGGCGACACGCCGCACCACATGGTGGGTCTGGTGGTGGTCAAACCGGACAACACCGACGACGTGAAGCGCTCGGATTTCCGCAGCATCGGTACGGCGGTGCGCATCCATCACCCGGTGAAGACCGAAGGCAAGATGCAGTTCATCGCCGAGGGCATCCGCCGCTTTCGCATCGTCGAGTGGATATCCGACACGCCGCCCTACCGCGTGCGGGTGGAATACCCGAACGAGCCGGGCAAGCCGGACTCCGAGGAAATTCGCGCCTATTCGATCGCCATCATCAACACCATCAAGGAACTGCTGCCGCTCAATCCCCTGTATTCCGAGGAACTGAAGTTCTTCCTCAACCGCTTCGGTCCCAACGAGCCTTTCCTGCTGACCGACTTTGCCGCCAGCCTGACCACGGCCTCGAAGCAGGAGCTGCAGGATGTGCTGGAAGCGCTGGCGCTGAAAAAGCGCATGGAAAAGGTGCTGGTGCTGCTGAAGAAGGAGCTCGACGTCGCGCGCCTGCAGTCGCAGATCCGCGAGAAGGTAGACGAGAAGATGACCGAGCAGCAGCGCGAGTTCTTCCTGCGCCAGCAACTCAAGGCGATCCAGAAGGAACTGGGCCTTGCCAAGGACGACAAGACCGCCGAACTCGATACCTTCCGTGAGCGCATCGCCAAGCTGAATCCGCCGGAGCAGGCGAAAAAGCGCATCGACGAGGAGATGCACAAGCTGTCGCTGCTGGAGACCGGCTCACCCGAATACACCGTCACCCGCAATTATCTCGACTGGCTGACCGTGCTGCCGTGGGGCGTGCTGACCCAGGACAAGATCGACCTCGAACGCGCGCGCAAGATACTCGATCGCGACCATGACGGTCTGGATGACGTCAAGGACCGCATCATCGAGTTTCTCGCGGTGGGCGCGATGAAGGGCGAGATGTCCGGTTCGATCCTGCTGCTGATCGGTCCGCCCGGCGTCGGCAAGACCTCCATCGGCAAGTCGATCGCCGAGGCGCTCGGGCGCAAGTTCTTCCGCTTTTCGGTCGGCGGCATGCGCGACGAGGCCGAGATCAAGGGCCACCGCCGCACCTATATCGGCGCCATGCCAGGCAAGTTCGTCCAGGCGCTGAAGGAGGCCGGATCGGCCAATCCGGTCATCATGCTCGACGAAGTCGACAAGATCGGCGCCAGCTACCAGGGCGATCCCGCCTCGGCGCTCCTTGAAGTGCTCGATCCCGAGCAGAACGCGGATTTCCTCGATCACTACCTCGACGTGCGCTTCGACCTGTCGAAGACGCTGTTCATCTGCACCGCCAACGAGTTCTCCATCCCTGCGCCGCTGCTCGACCGCATGGAGGTGATCCGCCTGTCCGGCTACATTACCGAGGAAAAGGTCGAGATCGCGACACACCACCTGTGGCCCCGGGTGCTGGAAAAGGCCGGCCTGAAGAAGAACCAGTTGACGATCACCGAAGGCGCCATCCGCCACGTCATCGAGGGCTACGCCCGCGAGTCCGGCGTACGCAACCTGGAAAAGCAGCTCGGACGGGTGGCGAGAAAAGCCGTGGTCAAGATCCTCGGCGGCGCGCCGACGCCGATCCGGATCGGGGTCAAGGAAATCGAGGTCTATCTCGACAAGCCGGTCTTCACCCGCGAAAAGCCGCTCGTCGGGGTGGGCGTGGTGACCGGACTGGCGTGGACCGCGATGGGCGGCTCGACCCTGCCGGTGGAAGCGTCGCGGGTGCACACCCTCAACCGCGGCTTCAAGCTCACCGGCAAGCTCGGCGAGGTGATGAAGGAATCGGCCGAGATCGCCTACAGCTACATCGCCTCGCACCTGAAAACCTACAGCGCCGACGAAAAATTCTTCGACACCAGCTTCGTTCATCTCCACGTGCCCGAAGGCGCTACGCCCAAGGACGGCCCCAGCGCCGGCGTCACCATGGCGACGGCGCTGCTGTCGCTGGCGAAGAACGCCCGCATCAGGCGCCCGCTGGCGATGACCGGCGAACTGACCCTGACCGGCCAGGTGCTGCCGGTGGGCGGCATCCGCGAGAAGGTCATCGCCGCGCGCCGGGTCGGCATCCACGAACTGATCCTGCCGGAAGACAACCGCCGCGACTTCGACAAGCTGCCGGCCTATATCCGCGCCGGCATCAGCGTGCATTTTGCCAAGCGCTACCAGGATGTGGCCGCGGTGGTGTTCGGCTGAGCCGGGAGAGACCATCACGGTAGGGTTGCGGCCGAGACTCGGTTAAAATGCCCTGATGAACGCGCCCGCGCTACTGGATACGCCCCATGCCCCGGTCATCAAGGTCAGGGGCGAAACCCTCACCGAACTGCCGCACGACCTCTACATCCCGCCCGACGCGCTGGAGGTGTTCCTCGACGCCTTCGAGGGTCCGCTCGACCTGCTGCTCTACCTGATCCGCCGCCAGAACCTCGACGTCCTGGATATTCCGATGGCGGCCCTGACCAAACAGTACATGACCTACGTCGAGGCGGCGCAGGCCACCCGACTGGAACTGGCGGCGGAATACCTGCTGATGGCGGCGATGCTGATCGACATCAAGTCGCGCATGCTGTTGCCGCGCCGGGAACAGGCCGAGGAGGCCAGCGAAGGCGAGGATCCGCGCGCCGAACTGGTGCGCCGCCTGCTCGAGTACGAGCAGATGAAGCTGGCGGGGCAGAAGCTCGACAGCCTGCCGCAGGCCGG
>JBGSTQ010000214.1:0-5571 GCA_041736375.1 Thiobacillaceae bacterium | reverse complement strand
CGGCGCATCTCGCGCCAGCGCGCCTTCCTGACCCCGCCGGGCGAGGCGCGGCCGGACTGGTGGATCGTCGCCGAAGTGGCGAAGCGCATGGGTCACGGCGCGCAGTTTGACTACGCCGGCCCGGCCGACATCTTCCGCGAGTATGCGGCGTTGTGCAGCTTCGAGAACGAGGGCCGCCGCGACCTCGATCTTTCCGCCGTGGCCGGCCTCGATGCGACCGCCTACGATGCCCTAATGCCGGTGCAGTGGCCGCTGCGGTCGGCGGGCGGCACCGCGCGCCTGTTCGCCGACGGCCGATTTTTCACGTCCTCCGGTCGCGCCTGCATGCTGCCGATTACGCCGCAGAAGCCAGCCAACGAGCCGATGCCCGACACGCCGCTGGTCCTAAATAGCGGCCGCATTCGCGACCAGTGGCACACCATGACCCGCACCGGCAAGGCGGCCCGGCTGCTGGCGCATCTGCCGGAACCTTATGTGGAAATCCATCCCGACGACGCCCGCCGTTTCGGCCTGCGTGACGGGGAACTGGCGCAACTCTCGAACGGCAACGGCCGGTTTGTCGGACGCGTGCTGGAGAGCACCGAACAGCAGCCCGGTTCGCTCTTCGCGCCGATGCACTGGAACCGCCAATACACGCGCGAGGGCCGGGTCAATGCCCTGGTGCATGCCGTCGCCGATCCGGTCTCCGGCCAGCCCGAGTTCAAGCAGACGCCAGTGGCCGTTCGTCCCTTCAGCACCGCCTGGCATGGTTTTGTCATGGTCAGGCAGACGGCCGGAATCGCCGACCGGCCGGTTTCGGACGATGCGCAGCCGCCCTACTGGTGCCGGATCCGTGCCGGAAACTGCTGGCGACACGAGATCGCCGGCATCGAACTGCCGGTGGACTGGCCGACGTTCCTGCACGACACGCTGGCGCTCGACGGCGACTGGATGGCGATGAAGGATAGCGGTGCAGGCCGCTATCGCGGCGCCCTGTTCCGCGACGGCCGCCTGGTCGCGCTCTATTTCATCGAGCGCGAGGCCGCTCGCCTGCCGTCACGCCAATGGGTCGAGTCCCTGTTCGATAGCGAGATGCTCGACGAAGGCAGGCGCAGCGATCTGTTGCTGGGGCGCCCCGGGCAGGCCACGCTGGATAAGGGACACATTGTCTGCGCCTGTTTTGGAGTAGGGGAGCGGACGCTCAGGCAGGCTATCGCAGACGGTGCGGATTCGGTCGAGTCGCTGGGAAGCTGTCTCAAGGCCGGGACCAATTGCGGCTCCTGCCTGCCCGAAATGAAAAGACTGCTCGCCGATTCCCCTTCCGCTGCACCGGCGGAGCGTCGGGTCGGCTACCATGCGTGACCTCGTCCACGCTGCAGCCACTGCAGGAACAAGAAACCGTCTGTTCCATTCACGTCGGCAACGGCATGAATCCAGGCCCCCAGTACGATGACCACACGCAAGACCAGTAAATCATCACCGAAAATTCCGGCCCGCGACAGTGCCCTCAAGGTCATGATCGTCGACGCCGACGGCGAGCGCAGCCGCCAGCTGCGCGGCGCCCTGACGCTGGCCGGCTATCGCGTGGTCGCCGAACTGCGCGAGGCCATCGACCTGCCCGATGCGGTTGCCGGTATGAAACCCCATATCGTCATCGTCGCCGCCGATTCGCCGGACCGCGACACTCTCGAGCAGATCAGCCTGACGACGAAAAACGCCCCGCGCCCGGTGGTCATGTTCACCCAGGACGGCGCCAGCGGCACCATCAAGGCCGCGATGGAGGCGGGCGTCTCCGCCTATGTCGTCGACGGGCTGTCAGTCGATCGGCTGAAACCCATTCTCGACGTCGCTTGCGCCCGCTTCGAGGCGCATCAGGAGCTGAGCTCCAAGCTGGCCGACGCCGAGCGCGAACTGGCCGAACGCAAGGTCGTCGAGCGCGCCAAGGGATTGCTGATGGAACGGCGCGGCCTCAGCGAGGACAACGCCTACACGGAGTTGCGCAACCTCGCCATGAGCACGGGAAAGTCGCTGGGCGAGGTGGCCGAGACCCTGATCGCCGCGGCCCACCTGCTTTGAGGTGCAGTTTATGTTCACCCGGCTTTGGCCTGGGACCCGGGGGCTTGTCGGATGCAGCTTGGCAGACAATTCTGGCACCCATGGAAGCGTGCACGTCATGTAAAATTTTCCGACTTCGAGTCGGGCCTTATTTCCATTCATCCTGATTCGTTCCAGCCTTCAACCCGGGCAATCACCGATGAACAGTATTGCTCAGCTTTTTGCCGTTTTGATGGTCGTTCCCGCCATCGGGTTTGCCGAGGTCGAAAAGAATGAAGACCCCCCCGGTGATAGCGGAGCCGTGTCTGCAGCTGCGCAGCGCAGTCAACGACTCCGGATCGAAGCCGACATCCCCTATGCCGACACCGGCAATCCCAGGCATCGGCTGGATCTTTATTTGCCCACTTGCCGAACATCCGAAAAGCTACCGGTGATCGTCTATTTTCATGGCGGCGGCTGGAGGCAAGGCGACAAATCCGACGGGGCGGCGAGGCTCATGCCCTTGCTCCGTAGCGGCGAATACGCCGGTGTCTCCGCCGGATACCGTCTCTCTGGGGAGGCGACCTGGCCCGCGCAGATACACGACGGCAAGGCGGCCATCCGCTGGGTACGCGCGAACGCCTCGAAATATGGCCTTGACCCCGATCGAATTGGCGTTTGGGGCAGAAGTGCGGGCGGTCATCTGGTTCTCATGCTGGGGGTGGCCGGCGACGTGCCCGAACTCGAGGGCGACATCGGCCCGCATGGCGGTGTGAGCAGCCAGGTCGCCGGGGTCGCGAACTTCTTCGGCGTAGCGGAACTCCTGGCCATGGGCGGCCAACCCGGCGACAAGGATCGCGCCGGTCCGAATTCAGCGGCAGCGGCTCTGATTGGCGGCGCCCTGAACGAGAATCCCGAAAAGGCGAAGTCGGCTTCACCGATTACCTACGTGACATCCAATGACCCACCCGTGCTGACCGTTCATGGCACCCGCGATCGCAGTGTCCCCTACGATCAGGCCGTCAGGATGGACTCGGCGTTGCGCAAAGCCGGCGTTCCGAGTTATTTCGTCACCGTCAAAGGTGCTGGCCATGGCGACTTTGGCAGCGAAGCAGACGACCGAGTGAAGACGTTCTTCGACAAGATATTGCTCGGGAAGCACATCGAAATTTCGACCGAGACGGTCACCGACTGGAAGCGTTAGAACGCGCTTGCCTGGAGACTTCCGGACTGCAAAGCCGTAGAGCGTGCCACGGGATTGCTGATTGACCAGCGCGGCCTCAGCGAGGACAACGCCCATAGGGAATTGCGCAAGCTGGCGATGACCACCGGGAAGTCGCTGGGCGAGGTGGCCGAAACCCTGAGCGCCGCGGCCCATCTGCTTTGAGTGCTTGAATTTCGCTCCAGGGTCATCGTCTTTCATGCCGATGGGCAACATGCATGACCCGCTTGGACAAGTCGAACTGGCAAGGGTTGACGGCCTAGTCGGGGCGCCCACGATCCGCCGATTTCTCCCTCAGAACGCCTTCCCACTGGCACTCGATGTGCGTACAGCGAAACCGCCTCAGCCTGACGAAGCCGCTCAGGATGCGGTCGAAGGGGTGGCGGCGGATTCTTGTCATGTCGTGCCCCCCGCACTTCGGGCAGGTGTACAAAGCGGAATCGTCCTGCTGTGACTCCTCTTTGACGCTGACTGCTGTTGAACAGGAATCCGCCAATGAATGGCCCTGATTGCCTATGACAATCTCCTTCAGGTGAGTCCGGCAGGTTTGAAGCAAAGTTGGTTTGAAGACTGTGTCCGCCCAGTTGCCGCAGGCGAGAACATCAGCATAGCGGCCCAGCCCATTTTTTCCAGACCGACATGAACACGATCGGTTCCGGCCAGGACCGGACACGAAACTTGCTTGTTGAGCGCGGATTGTCTCGAACAGGCGCACGCTGCGAACCACTTGTTCGACGAATCAACTGCTTAGCGAAATGGTTTTATCCGGATTCCCCGTCAGAACACCGCAACGACCACTCGATTCTGAAAATTCCTACAGTGCCGGATTGCGATTCGGCAACGGCTGCCGTCGGCTTGAGGGCAGGCCATCAGGGGAAACCTGAGGGAGATGGGCTTGACGAACATAACGCTACATCCCCAGAGTCCTGGTTTTTGCCGGGCCAGAGCGGCATCCGACAGCGACGAGGCAGGGTTAGCACCGGACCTTGCGTGCTTCCCTGGCCTCATTCCTGTCGCAGGCGCCGGATATAGAAAACCTCGCCGCCATGGCTGACCTGGCGCAGCGCGCCGCTGTCCACCAATTCCCGTGCCAGCGCCATGTTCTCGCCGGCCCGCGTCAGCAGAGCCCGCACGGCCGACTCGCGCATCGGGTGGACGGCAGTGATGGCGAGCAGTTGTTCACGCGGGTCGTCCAGCGGTGAAAAGGCATCGCCCTCGTAGGCGGTAAGCAGTTCCACCCGCGCCACCCGTGCCGCCAGCATGTGCCAGGCGCGGGTCACCGTCGCCTCGTCCGGGCAGGCGACGCCAGGGTCGGCAGGGGGCCGGTGGGGAATGGCCAGGTAGGCCAGGCCGATGCCGGCTTCGGCGAGGAAGCGGGCCACCGCGTCGACTTCCGCGACGGTGTCGTTGACGCCCGCCACCAGCAGGGTCTCGCCGGTCAGGGTGCCGCGATAGGACGCCGCGAAGGCGCGGATGCCTTCGAGGATGACCGCCAAGTTCAAATCCGGATGGGGCTGGTTGATGCGACGCCAGGTGGCTTCGACGACGCTGTCGACCTTGACGCTGACCCAGTCAGCGCGCGCAAGCGCATCGCGCACCTCCGGTCGCCAGATCAGCGAGGCGTTGCTAATGACCGCGATGGGCAGGCCGAGCGGGCGTAGCGCGTCGATGGCGTAGCCCAGCTGATTGTCGAGGGTCGGTTCCCCATCCGGCACGAAGGTAAGGTAATCCACCGTCTCGCCCTGGTTGCGCACCGTTTCGAGTCGCCGGCTGACCTGCCGGAAAATCGTTTCCGGCGAGTAGAAAGTGCGTGGGGCGATCTCCTGGGCGGCCGTCGGTCCCACCTGGCAGTAAATGCACGAGTAGCTGCAATGCTTGGGCGGGATGTTGTTGATGCCCAGGCTGCGGCCAAGACGGCGAGATGGGACGGGACCGAAGGCAATATCCACGGCGGTCTCGTCAATTGCATCCGGTGACGGCTTCATGCAAACCTTCATGCGACATGACAGTGCTCCGCATTTTAATGGGCATCGGGTTGGCGGGATGGTCTTGATTGACTCAGCCGCGTCCTGAGTCCCTGTTTCATTGACCCCGGGTTGGCACGATCACGCTTTGCCAGGCTTAAGTGGCAAATGAGCAGGTTGCTCTGGTTCCTGCAGTTTTGCCGTGGGCAATTCTTGCCGACTTTTCTGCTTGACTTCGCATAATGTATATTAGCGGTTTCTGATATACCACTCTTTGGAGTAACGCGCTAACTCAAGCCTGCTGCGGGTTCCGCAGCATTCAGACTGGTTGTGTCCATGTCCCTCGTTAAACCTGGGGAGGGATATGATCAA
>JBGSTQ010000201.1:0-2415 GCA_041736375.1 Thiobacillaceae bacterium | reverse complement strand
AGGTACCGCTGGTCGCCATCGGCGGCATCACCCTGGCCAGCGCGCCGGCGCTACTCGATGCCGGTGCAGACAGCCTCGCCGTGCTATCGGCCCTGTTCGAAACCCCCGACATCCGCGCAGCGGCGCATGACCTCAACCTTTTATTTGAAGTGGAAACCGAGCTATGACGCGCAACGAAACCCTGTTCGAGCAATCGCAAAAAGTCATCCCCGGCGGGGTCAATTCCCCGGTTCGCGCCTTTCGCGGCGTCGGCGGCACCCCGGTGTTTTTCAGCCGCGTGCAGGGATCGCGGGTGTGGGACGCCGATGGCCGCGAATACATCGACTACGTCGGCTCGTGGGGCCCGGCCATTCTCGGCCACGCCCACCCCGGCACGGTGAAGGCGGTCCAGGAGGCCGCCGCGCGCGGGCTGTCGTTCGGCGCACCGAGCGAGGCCGAACTCGAGATCGCCGAGCTGATCGTCAAGCTCGTTCCGAGCATCGAGAAAGTCCGCCTGGTGTCGTCAGGAACCGAGGCGACGATGAGCGCGATCCGCCTGGCCAGAGGCTTCACCGGACGCAGCAAGATCATCAAGTTCGAGGGCTGCTACCACGGCCATGCCGATTTTCTGCTGGTCAAGGCGGGTTCCGGCGCGCTGACCTTCGGCAACCCAACCTCGGCCGGGGTACCGGCGGAAACTGCGGCGCAGACTCTGGTGCTCGACTACAACGATGTCGCCGGTCTGGAGCGCACGTTCGCCGAAATCGGCAATGAAATCGCCTGCATCATCGTCGAGCCGTTCGCCGGCAACATGAACCTGGTCAAGCCGACTGCCGAGTTCATGGCGGCGATGCGGAAACTTTGCGACCAGCACGGCGCGCTGCTGATCTTCGATGAAGTGATGACGGGCTTTCGCGTCGACCTCGGCGGCGCACAGAAGCTGCTCGGCATTCGCCCCGACCTCACCACGCTCGGCAAGGTGATCGGCGGCGGCATGCCGGTCGGCGCCTTCGGCGGCCGCGCCGACGTGATGGACAAGCTGGCGCCCCAGGGCCCGGTCTATCAGGCGGGCACGCTTTCCGGCAACCCGGTGTCGGTGGCGGCGGGGCTGGCCACCTTGAGCGCCATCAGCGAACCAGGATTTCACGCCCGGCTCGCCGCCAGCACGCAGCGCCTGGTCGAGGGACTGGCCGCCGCCGCCCGCGAGGCGGGCGTCACCTTCTGCGCCGACTCGGTCGGCGGCATGTTCGGGCTGTATTTCGCCGCCACGCCGCCGAAAAGCTTTGCCGAGGTGATGCGGTGCGACAAGGAAAAATTCAGCCGCTTTTTCCATGCCATGCTCGATCATGGCGTGTATCTGGCGCCGTCGGCGTTTGAAGCTGGCTTCGTCTCGGCCGCGCACACCGACGCCGACATCGACGCCACCATCGCCGCCGCGCGCGAGGTCTTCAAGGCCTTATAAGAGTGTCCATCCACGGAGGGCACGAAGGGTGAAAGCTGAAACCGTCTTGCTGCTTCATGTTCTTCGTGGATGGAACAAGGTTTTCGAATGAACGACGAACTCTCCCCCGAAGACGAACTGCGGCTCAACGTGCTGTTCAACACCGACCTCAAGGCGGTGCGCATCGACGAATCGAACATGACACTGTGGGCGCTGACCTCCCAGGGCGAAGCCAGCGTGCCGCTGAAGCCGAACGACCGCACCGACCGCTACCTCAGGAGGGTGCGCGAGCAGTTGTCCGGCCACGCCCTGGGTTCCCCCGGCGGTTATCCCGTTCACCTCACGCGCTGGACACGGCAGAGCCAGTCCGGGCTGTCGCAGCAGCACCTGGCACAGCTGCTGCTGATCGCCGAGGAAGAGGCGGTGGTCGCGGTGGTGCATTCGTCCGCCCTCACCGACGAACTGGCGCGCCTTGCCTGGTGGTGCATGCCGACGCTGGAAAACGCCCGGCTGATGCTGATGCGCGAGGTGGTCTGCCGGGGCAGCATGGGGCGCACGCTGGCCGAATTTCTGGTCGAGCATCTGGCGTTCTTGCATGAAGACGACGTCGCCATTCTGGACACCATCGCGGTGATGCTGCATTCCGGCGTGCTGACCGAAGCCGAGCGGCTGGCGATGTGGAAGCGTGGCAACAGCCGCAACGCCTATTACGTCCCCTTCCTCGAAATGCAGCCGGACACCCTGCCCAGTCCGAGGCCGGATCGCGCCGACCATGCGGCGCTGCTGGAACAGCTCGCGGCCATGGCTGACAACCCGTATGCGCTGATGCTGAAAAAGGCCAGCGGCGGCCAGGGCCAGACCTTTCTTGCCACCGTCGCGATCGTTCTCGAACGCCCGGAAATCCAGGAAGTGGTCAGCCACACCCTGAATGCGCTCAGCCAGTGGTGTCAGCCGCTGCGCAGCCTCGATGCGGCGGCGCGTGCCGACGCCCGGGC
>JBGSTQ010000197.1:0-2563 GCA_041736375.1 Thiobacillaceae bacterium | reverse complement strand
ACCGGCGTGCTGATCACCATCGTGTGGTCGGGCGTTGTCAGCCTCGTGGCGTTCAAGCTGATCGACATGACCATGGGTCTGCGCGTCAGCGAAGAGCAGGAACGCGAAGGTCTGGATACTGCAAGCCACGGCGAGCGGGCCTACAACCTCTGATCCATCCTTTCTCCGAAGGAAGCTGGGGCGCTCTGCAGAGCGCCCCTTTTTATTGCGCGTCGTGTAAGCGCCGGCCATCGCGACGTCAGCACGTCACCTGGAACCGCTTTGGTGCAAGGCGGATACGACCTGCACCAATATGGACCGCAGCGTTGCACGTAGGTTTGGGTGCCCCAAGGTGTTCTGCATAAATTTCCAATCAATACAGTTGCTTGCAAACCGTAGCCCGGCTTGGCACAGCCGTTGCTAAGTATGGGGTAACGGGAAAAGCGGCGCTCGTCGCCTGCATGAACCGCGAATGCGCAGCTAGGGTTCCGGTCCCGCAAGGGATGGCTGGTCCGAGAGCTGCCGGTTCTGCCAACAGGCAGGGCTCCACGGAGGGACAAAAGCCCGGGAGAGTGCGATCGCGCGACGCTTTCCCGGGCATTGAACTTTGACCTCTCAATCAGGAGCCACACATGAACATTGCGCGCCTTACCCGTACCCTCGTCGCCAGCCTCGGCTTTGCCCTGCTGGTCCAACCCATGACGGCACAGGCCGAAGTCAAGATCGGCGTGTCCGACTGGCCGGGCTGGGTGGCCTGGTACGTCGCCGAGCAGAAGGGCTTCTTCAAGAAGCACGGCGCCGACGTCAAGCTGGTCTGGTTCGCCAACTACACGGATTCGATCAGCGCGCTCTCGGCCGGCCAGGTCGACGGCAACTCGCAGACCTGGAGCGACACCATGGCGCCGCTGGCCAAGGGCATCGCGCTGAAGACCATCCTGGTCAACGACAACTCGGCCGGCAACGACGCGCTGATGGTCGGCCCGAAGATCAAGTCGTTCAAGGACCTCAAGGGCAAGAAGATCGCGCTCGAGGAATACAGCGTGTCGCACTTCCTGCTGACCATGGCGCTCAACAAGAACGGCATGACGCTGAAGGACGTGAACGTGGTCAACCTCTCCGCCGGTGATGCCGCCGCCGCCTTCATGGCCGGCCGCGTAGACGCCGCCGTGGTGTGGAACCCGTGGGTCAACACCATCCAGACCAGCGGCAAGGGCAAGCCGCTGTTCACCTCGAAGGACGTGCCCGGCCTGGTACCCGACCTGCTGGTGGTGCAGGAGAAATCGCTGAAGGCCAAGCGCAAGGATTTCGTCGGCATGGTCCGTGCCTGGTACGACGTCGAGGCTTTCCTGCGCAGCAATCCGGATGAAGCGGCGAAGATCATGGCCAAGGTCGTCGGCATGAATGCCAAGGAATACATGGTCTTCCTGCCGGGCACCAAGTTCTTCGACCAGAAGGCCAACCTGCAGGCCTTCGGACCGGCAACCGATCCGACTTCGCTGATGGGCGTCGCGCCGACCATCGCCAAATTCCTGCTCGACAACAAGCTGATGGAAGGCAAGGTCGACTTCGCCAAGGGGCTCGATGCCTCGCTGGTGAAGGAAGTGGCGGGCGTCAAGGTCAAGTAAGCAGCGGGGAGACATGACGATGCAAACCAGACCCGGCACCCGACCGCGCCGCGCCACGGCCAAATCCGGCAGACCGGGCATGTGGTCGATCCGCGGGCCGCTGTCAAGGAACCAGTATTGGCTGTTCGCCGCGCTCGGGCTGCTGGTGCCGCTGGGCCTGTGGTGGATCGTGTCGAGCGGCGCGGCGGTGGACAAGGTGTTCCTGCCGGGCCCGGTCGACGTGTTCAAGCGGCTGGTCACCTGGTACGCGGAAGATGATCTGCTGTCCGACATGGGCATCAGCATCTACCGCGTCACCACCGGCTTCCTGTTCTCGGCGGTGATCGCATTGCCGCTGGCGCTGATGATCGGCACCTTCCGCCCGGTGCAGGCGGTGCTGGAGCCGCTCACCGACTTCATTCGCTACATGCCGGCGGTGGCCTTCATTCCGCTGGTCATGCTGTGGGTGGGGATCGAGGAGTCGTCGAAGATTTCCATCATCTTCATCGGCACCTTCTTCCAGATGGTTCTGATGATGGCCGAGGATGTGCGCCGCGTGCCGCTGGCGCAGATCGAGGCCGCGCAGACCATGGGCGCGCAGAAAGGCGAGACCATCAACCTGGTGATCTTCCAGGCCGCCAAGCCGGCGCTGCTCGACACCCTGCGCGTCACCATGGGCTGGGCCTGGACCTACCTGGTGGTCGCCGAACTGGTCGCCGCCAACTCCGGCCTCGGCTATTCCATCCTGAAGGCGCAGCGCTTTCTGCAAACCGACAAGATCTTCGTCGGCATCATCCTGATCGGCCTGATCGGCCTGGTCATGGACCAACTGTTCCGCCTCGCGCACCGCAAGGCCTTCCCCTGGCTCCACCTGAGGTCGTGAGCATGACGACGAAAATTTCCATCCAGCAGGTCGGCAAGGTGTTCGGCGAAGGCCGCCACCGCGTCGAAGCCCTGAAGGACGTCAGCCTCGACATCGC